>JBCBPG010000371.1:0-5052 GCA_039820865.1 Pseudomonadota bacterium | reverse complement strand
CGCCCGGCGCCACATCGGCTCCTGCACCGGCTTCGGCGTCAGCGTCGGCTTCCGCGTCGGGCGCCTCCGCGTCGGCTTCGGCGTCGGCTTCGGCGGCGGGCGCCTCCGCTTTGGCTTCGGCGGAGGACGCCCCGGCGGTCTCCGCGGGCGCGGCGGCGGGCGGGACGAGGGTGGCGAGGGTCAGGAGCCCCCCTGCGGCAAGGCGGCGGAGGATGTCGGACATGGCGTCGTCTCCCATCAGACTGGCTGGCGCCATTTACGCCGAGACGGCACGCGCTGTCTCGGCTCGCGTACCGCTGCCAGGCCGCATCGGGCGCCGCGCCCTCCCGACGGAGCGGCCGCGACACGCGGTCCCATGCGGTCTTGATCCGGATCAAGGTCGCCCCGGGGTCCCGGGTAGAGGGTCCGCGCACGGTCCCGGCAGACTGCGCCGCGGCCGCGCCAGGACGCCGACCGAGGGATCCCGATGAGCGCCGACACCGTCGAACCGCCCCTCTACACCGCGCGCGAGCCCGTGTTCCCCCGCTCCGTCTCGGGCCTCTTCCGCCGCATGAAGTGGTGGATCATGGGCTTCTGTCTCGCGGTCTATTACGTCACGCCCTGGATCCGCTGGGACCGCGGGCCCGAGATGCCCGACCAGGCGGTGCTGGTCGATCTCGCCAACCGGCGCTTCTTCTTCTTCTTCATCGAGATCTGGCCGACCGAGTTCTACTACGTCGCCGGCATGCTGATCATGGCGGGCCTCGGGCTCTTCCTGTTCACCGCGGTGCTCGGCCGGGTCTGGTGCGGCTATGCCTGCCCGCAGACGGTCTGGACCGACCTCTTCCAGCATGTCGAGCGCTGGATCGACGGTGATCGCAACGCGCAGATGCGTCTCTGGAACCGGCCCTGGGACGGGGTCAAGATCCGCCGCCGGGCCGCCAAGTGGTCGATCTGGCTGATGATCTCGATCGCGACGGGCGGCGCCTGGGTGTTCTACTTCGCCGATGCGCCGACGCTGCTGGCGGGTCTCGCCACCGGCACGGCGCCCGCCGTCGCCTATGCCTCGATCGCGGTGCTGACCTTCACGACCTTCTCGCTCGGCGGCTTCATGCGCGAGCAGGTCTGCATCTACATGTGCCCCTGGCCGCGCATCCAGGCGGCGATGATGGACGAGAACACGCTGACCGTCGCCTATCGCGACGAGCGGGGCGAGCCGCGGGGCAAGCACCGCAAGCGCGAGGGGGCGGACGATCTCGGCGACTGCATCGACTGCAACGCCTGCGTCGCGGTCTGCCCCACCGGCGTCGACATCCGCGAGGGCCAGCAGCTCGGCTGCATCACCTGCGCGCTCTGCATCGATGCCTGCGACGAGATCATGGACAAGGTCGGCAAGCCGCGCGGCCTGATCGATTACGTCGCGCTCGACGATACCCAGCGCGCGGCGACCGGCCGGGAGGCGGTGCCGCTGACGGCGCGCCTGTTCCGCCCGCGCGTGTTCCTCTACACCGCGCTCTGGGCCGGGATCGGGGTGCTGATGCTGGCCGTGCTGGCCACGCGCGGGCACCTGGACCTGCGCGTCGCGCACAGCCGCAACCCGACCTTCGTCACGCTCTCGGACGGCTCGATCCGCAACACCTACGACGTGACCGTGGCCAACCGGCTGTTCGCGCCGACGGCCTTCACGCTGGGGCTGGCCGAGGCCGGCGGCACGCTGCCGACCGGGCGGCTGGAGATGCGCGTGGGCGGGATCGACGACGGTGCCGCGCCCGTGGTCGAGGTGCCGGCCGACCGCACCGGCGATGTCCGCGTCTTTGTCACCGCGCCCCCGGGCGTGGCACCCGCGGGCCAGTCCAGCATCGTCATCACCGTCGAGAACCCCGAGACGGGCGAGCGCGAGGCGGTCGAGACCGTCTTCATCGCCCCCTGACCGCCCCATGACAGTCGAGGAGCCCCCATGCGCCTGCCGACCAGCCTGATCCCGTCGCGCCTGACCGGCGCCCATGTCGCCGCCTTCATGGGCCTCGCGTTCCTGACGATCGTGGGGGCGAACACGGCGCTGGTCGTGGCCGCGACCGGCAGCTTCCCCGGCATCGTGGTCAAGAACAGCTATGTCGCGAGCCAGGACTTCGAGGCCCGCCGCGCCGCCGCCCGCGCCACCGGCTGGACCGTGACGCCCGGCTGGGAGGACGGCCGGCTGGTCGTCGCCGTGACCGGCGCCGAGGGCCCCGTGGACGCGCTGGACGTGACCGCCGTGATCGGCCGACCGGCCGAGGACACCCATGACCGCGCGGTCCTGCTCCGCCCCGCGGGCGAGGGCCGCTATGTCGTCGCCGCCGCCCTCGCACCCGGGCGCTGGCAGGCCAGGATCGCGCTCTCGCCCGAGGGCGCCGCGGCGGCGCCCATGACGGTCCGCCACGTCTTCAGCGTCGCGCGCTGAGATGCTCGACCTCGCCCCGGAGAGAGCCCCAGAGAGTGCCCCAGAGAGCGCCCGCGAGAGGACGCCCGGCGGCTGCTGTGGCACCGCATCCGCTGCGCTGGCCGCCGCCGGCACGCCGGCCGCGCGGCTGGAGATCGGGGTCGAGGGCATGCGCTGTGCGGGCTGCATGGCCACGGTCGAGCGCGCGGCCGCGGCGCTCCCCGGCGTCCTCTCGGCCCGCGTCAGCCTCTCGCAGCGCCGCCTCGGCGTCGCGGTCGCCGCGGACGGGCCGTCCGAGGACGCGCTGATCGCCGCGGTCGAGGCCGCGGGCTTCGCCGCCCGCCCGCTCGACCGGGTCGCGCTCGAGGCGCTCGACCGCGACGAGGAAGGCCGCGCGCTCCTCCTGCGCCTCGGCGTCGCGGGCTTCGCGGCGATGAACGTCATGCTGCTCTCGGTCGCGATCTGGGCGGGGGCGGACGGCGCGATGGGCCGGCTCCTGCTGATGGTCTCGATGGTGCTGGCCGTGCCCGCCTGTCTCTGGGCCGGGCGCCCCTTCTTCGCCTCGGCGCTCGCGGCCCTCTCCCGCGGGCGGCTGGCGATGGACGTGCCGATCTCGCTCGCCATCCTGCTCGCGCTCGGCGTCTCCTGCCACGCGGCGCTGACGGGCACGGGCGAGGGCTGGTTCGAGGCCGCCACCGCGCTCGTCTTCTTTCTCCTCGCAGGCCGCTACCTCGACCACCGGGCGCGCCGCGCCGCCCGATCCGCCGCCGTCGAATGCGCCGCGCTCCGCCCGCGCGAGGCGCGCCGCCTCGACGCCGGGGGCCGCGAGCGCACCGTCGCCGTCGACGCCCTCGCCCCCGGCGACCGCGTCGTCCTGCGCCCCGGCGACCGCGTCCCCGCCGACGGCACCGTCATCGAGGGCGAGAGCGACGTCGACCGTGCCCTCGTCACCGGCGAGAGCGCGCCGGCGCTGGCTACGCCCGGCACCGCGCTCATGGCGGGCATGGCGCTCGTCACCGGCCGCGTGGTGATGCGCGTGGACCGCACCGGCGGGGACACCTTCCTCGCCGATCTCGAGCGCCTGATCGCCGCGGCCGAGGCCGGCCAGGGCCGGACCCTGCGCCTGGCCGAGCGCGCCGCCCGCCTCTACGCCCCCGGCGTGCACCTGATCGCCGCCGCCGCCGCGATCGGCTGGCTGTCGGCCGGCGCCTCGGGCCACACCGCGCTGATGATCGCCGCGGCGACGCTGATCATCACCTGCCCCTGCGCCCTCGGCCTCGCCATCCCCGTCGTGCAGGCGGTGGCGGGCGGGCGGCTCTTCCGCTCGGGCATCTTCCTCAAGGAGGGCGCCGCGCTCGAGGCGCTGGCCGGCATCGACACGCTGGTCATCGACAAGACCGGCACCCTGACCGAGGGCCGACCCCGCCTCGTCGAGGGCCCCGATCCCGCCGATACCGAGGCCTGGGCGCTGGCCGCGGGCCTCGCCGTCGCCTCGCGCCACCCCGTCGCCCGCGCCATCGCCGCCGCGGCCGAGAACCGCGGCATCGCCCCCGCCCCGGTCGAGGCGGTCGCCGAACTGGCCGGCCACGGGATCGAGGGCCGGAGCACCGACGGCCCCCTCCGTCTCGGCCGTGCCGGCTGGGCGGGCGTCCCGGCGGCGGTCGCGAACACGGCCGGTGCCGCGACAGCCGCCTGGCTGAGTGCCCCCGGCCGGGAACCGCTGGCCTTCCGCTTCGAGGACGCGCTCCGCACCGACGCCGCCGACACCGTCGCCCGTCTCGGCGCGGCTGGCCTGCGCGTCATCCTCCTTTCCGGCGACACGCCGGCCGCCGCCGCACGCGCCGCCGCGGCCGCCGGCATCGCCGAGGCCCATGGCAGCGTCACCCCCGAGGGCAAGATCGCCTTCGTCGAGGGGCTGAAGGCCGAGGGCGCAGCGGTCGCCATGGTCGGCGACGGACTGAACGACGCCCCGGCGCTGGCCGCGGCCGATGTCTCGCTCGCCCCCGCCTCGGCCGCGGGCGTCAGCGAGGCCGCCGCCGGCATCGTCTATCTCGGCACCCGCCTCGCCCCCCTCGCCCGCGCGCTCGCCACCGCCCGCGCCGCCCGCGCGCGCATGGTCGAGAACCTCTGGCTCGCGGGTCTCTACAACGCCGTCGCCGTACCGCTGGCCGTCGCCGGCTTCGCCACGCCCCTCATCGCGGCGCTCGCGATGTCGTCCTCCTCGATCCTGGTGACGCTGAACGCGCTGCGCATCCCCGATCCCGCCCGCGAGGTGCCATGACCGTCCTCGGCCTGCTGCTCCCGATCTCCGTGCTGCTGGGCCTTGTCGGGGCCGCCGCCTTCGTCTGGTCGGTCTCGCGCCACCAGTACGACGACCTCGACGGTGCGGCCCAGCGCATCCTGATGGACGACGACCCGGCCCCGCCCCCACGCGACATCGACCGCCCGTTCTGACGCCGATCACCCGGGGCGTAGCGCGGGTGTGGTTCTGCGGCAGAACATCGCCTTCCCGGCACGGCAGCCCGCGCTCCTTGAGGCACCGCGCCGCTGCCACCCGGTTCATCTGGCCGAAACCGGCCGGGTCTGCGCGGTGCCCGGCTGTCGCGCACCTCTTTCCCTTTGCGACAACGCCTCGCTACAGCCCACGCCCCCAT
>JBCBPG010000370.1:0-5068 GCA_039820865.1 Pseudomonadota bacterium | reverse complement strand
TGCAGGCTGGACGGGTGGACGGCGAACCAGAGCGCGCCGAGCGCCGTCGGCTGCCACACCCCGGACTGCAGCGCGCCCACGCCGTCCACCCGTCCAGCCTGCAGCTGCTGCAGCCGGCGGTCGAGCGCCATCTCGACCCTGTCCTGTGGGACCCGTACATCCTTGCCGCGCTCGAGGCGCCGGCCTTCGTCAGCGCGCTCGTGCTGGCCGTGCTCTTCGCGGGCCTGGCGCTTGCGTTCCGGCCACGCCGGCGGCGCACGCTCATGGACTAGCGATCCGCCACCCGGCCCGCCATCCAGTCCGTCATCCCCGGGAGGAGCCCCATGGCCGACGTCTTCACGCTCGAGAGCCTGTTCAACCTCGGCGTCCTGATCTTCCTGCAGGCCGTCCTCGGCTTCGACAACCTGCTCTACATCTCGATCGAGAGCCAGCGCGCGCCCGAGGCCGACCGCGCCCGTGTCCGCAAGCAGGGCATCATCATCGCGCTGGTGCTGCGGGTCGTGCTGCTCTTCGTGATGATCTCGCTGATCGAGGCGCTGGCCGAGCCGTTCTTCGTCTTCCAGCTCCCGGGGATCATCGAGGGGGGCGTCAACTTCTCGACGGTGATCTTCGTCGCGGGCGGTGGCTTTCTGATGTACACCGCGCTCAAGGAGATCCATCACCTGTTGTCGCTGGAGGACCCGGAGCATGCCCACAAGGAAGCACCGAAGTCGGCCAATGCCGTGATCTTCATGATCGTGCTGATGAACCTGGTCTTCTCCTTCGACTCCATCCTCTCGGCGCTGGCGATCACCGATGTCTTCCTCGTGCTGGCGGCGGCAATCATGATTTCGGGCGCGGGCATGTACCTGCTCGCCGATACCGTGTCGGACTTCATCGCCAGGAACCGGAAATACGAGGTGCTGGGCCTCTTCATCCTGCTGATCGTGGGCGTGGTGCTGCTGGGCGAGGCCGGGCACGCGGCCGAGCCGCACCTGCATCTCTTCGGTTATGCGGTCGAGCCGATGGCCAAGACGACCTTCTACTTCGCGATCGCGGTGCTGGTGGTCGTCGACATCCTGCAGTCGGGCTATCAGAAGAAGCTGGCGGCGATGCGCAAGCGCGAACGCGAAGAGAAGGCCGCGCTCGCCGCGGAGTGACCGGCGGAGCGGCGGACGGGGCAGGGGTCTGCCCCCCCGCACCCGCACCCGTCACCGGTCGGGCGAGCAGATGTTCTCTCAATGTTCACGAAATTCTGCCCAGGCTGACGTGGGCGGGCAGGGGCCTGGCGGTCACTGCCCGGTCGCCGAGACCTTGGCGGCAAGGCGTCCGTCGATGACCACGAGGCCGGCGGCGATCAGCGCCATGCCGGCCAGGTGCTCGGGGCCGAGCCGCTCGTCGAGGACGAGCCAGCCGAGCAGGATGGCCGAGGGTGGCACCATGAGCGTCACCAGCATCACGTTGCCCGCGCCCGCCCGCTGCAGGACGCGGAAGAAGAGCACATAGGCCAGCGCCGTCGACAGCGTGCCGAGCCCCAGCATCGCCGCCCAGACCGTCACGCCCGGTGCCGGCAGCGCCCAGGGCGCGGTCAGCACCAGCGCCGGCAGCGTCAGGATCGCGGTCGAGGCCGCGAGCTGGCCCGTGGCCGCCTCGACCGGGTCGATGCCGAGCCGGCGGAACCGCCGTCCCCAGAGGCTCGCCAGCCCGTAGGACAGCGTCGCCCCCAGCACGGCCACCTGTGCCAGCACCGCCGTCCCCAGCCCCGCCAGCGCCCCGGGCCCCACCAGCACCACCACGCCCGCGAGACCCAGCACCACGCCCAGACCCCGGGCGCGCGTCAGCTTCTCGTCCGTCGTCGCGAGGTGGGCGAGCAGCATCGTCGAGACCGGCGTCAGCGCGTTCAGGATCGCGGCCAGGCCCGAGGCGATCTCGGTCTGCCCCCAGGAGATCAGCGTGAAGGGCACGACGTTGTTGAGAAGCCCCATGCCGGCGAAGGCGACGAGGCTCTCGCGGTCGAGCGGCGGACGCCGTCCCACGGCGGCGAGGAAGAGCGCCAGCACCGCGAAGGCGATCGCCACCCGGAGCCAGACAAGCAGCAGCGGCGGCAGCACCGTCACCGCGATCTCGACAAAGAAGAACGAGCCGCCCCAGAGCACCGAGAGGCCGACGAGCATCGTCCAGACCGCTGCCGTCATCTGCATCCCGTCCCCCTGCCATCGCCCCGGGCGGCGGGGTCAGCCCGGCGCGCCATGCGGCCCCGGTCGCATGAATGTCCGTGCTGCACAGCCCGAAAGCTGCGATCCGCGCGCTGCGCCCGTCCCGTCAACGTTTCGCTAACGCGCGAATGGCTATCCCGGCGGTCGGGGGCGCATGACGGGGAGGCGCCCGCTTCGGGTGGGGGGAGAGCGGCCATGGCCAGGGGTCAGGGACGACGGCGGCAGCCTGTGGTGATGCCCCGTCTCGCGCTGATGCTTCTGAGGATCAGCCTCGGGATGCTGCTGATCTGGTGGGGGCTGGCGCGCGTGCGCAACCCCGATCTCGGCGTCGCGGTGTCCGACAGGTTCTATGTCGGCGCCTTCAGCAACCCGGACCTGCAGCTCGTCTTCGGGCATTTCGAGGCCGGGATCGGCGTGATGGTCGTGCTCGGCCTCTTCCGGACGGTGGTGCTGCCGATCCAGCTGGTGATCGTCGGCTTCTCCTCGGCGATGGTCTGGTCGGCGCTGGTCGATCCCTTCGGCCTGCTGCTGGAGAGCAAGCATGTCGGGGCCACGCAGCACCTGTTCTACCCCTCGCTCATCATCCTCTGCGCCGCCGGCGTGCTCTGGGCGATGCGTCACGCGGACCGCTGGGCGCTCGACTACTACTTCGTCGGCTACGTCCACTACATGCGCGAGCGTCAGGAGGCCCTCATGGCCCCGTCCCGGGTGGTGATCCCGCCCGTGGACCAGCCGCTGGCGGGGCATGGCGTGCCTCCCGGCGGCGCGCCCGCGCCCGTGGGCGAAACGGCCGAGGCGGGCGCGCCGGGAGGCGAAGCGGGGACCCGTCCCGCCGGGCAGGCGGTGCACGCCGCCTGAACCAGCCATGCTCGCCCATCGCCGCCCCGCCGCAGGCCGGCGCGGCCCGGCCACCCGCCGTCAACGCCGCTCGCCCCGCCCCCGATGCCGGCGCCGCTTGTCGGGACCGCGCGCCTGCGCCTAGACAGGGGCCGTGATCGACGAGCCCGCTGGAGCGCGCATGACCGAGACCCTGGCCGAGCCGAGCCCCGCCCCCGACGCCCCTGGCGACGCCCTCGCATACGAGACGCCCGAGCCCAAGCGCTACCAGGGCGACACCGGCGACTGGGAGGTCGTGATCGGCATGGAGGTGCATGCCCAGGTGCAGTCGGAGGCCAAGCTGTTCTCCGGCGCCTCCACCGCCTTCGGCGCCGCGCCCAACACCAATGTCAGCCTCGTCGACGCCGCGATGCCGGGGATGCTGCCCGTCATCAACGCCTTCTGCATCGAGCAGGCGATCCGCACTGGCCTCGGCCTCAAGGCCGCGATCAACCGCCGCTCCATCTTCGACCGCAAGCAGTACTTCTATCCCGACCTGCCGCAGGGCTACCAGATCAGCCAGTTCAAGCACCCGATCGTGGGCGAGGGCGAGGTGCTGGTCGACATCACCCCCGGTATCGCCCGGCGCGTGCGAATCGAGCGCATCCACCTCGAGCAGGACGCCGGCAAGAGCGTCCACGACATGGATCCCGGCCTCTCCTTCGTCGATCTCAACCGCACCGGCTGCGCCCTGATGGAGATCGTGAGCCGTCCGGACATCCGCGGCCCCGAGGAGGCGGCGGAATACGTCCGCAAGCTCCGCCAGATCATGCGCTATCTCGGCACCTGCGACGGCAACATGCAGGAAGGCTCGCTCCGCGCCGACGTCAACGTCTCGGTCTGCCGCCCCGGCGCCCATGAGCGTTTCGCCGAGACCGGCGATTTCGGCCATCTCGGCACGCGCTGCGAGATCAAGAACATGAACTCGATGCGCTTCATCATGCAGGCGATCGACTTCGAGGCGCGCCGCCAGATCGACATCCTCGAGGCCGGCGGCAGCATCGACCAGGAGACGCGGCTCTACGACGTCGCCAGGGGCGAGACGCGGTCGATGCGCTCCAAGGAGGAGGCACACGACTACCGTTACTTCCCCGACCCCGACCTGCCGCCGCTCGAGCTGGAGGAGGCCGAGATCGAGGCCGTCCGCGCCTCGCTGCCCGAACTGCCCGACGCCAAGAAGGCCCGCTTCGTCCGCGACTACGGCGTCACCGAATACGATGCCGGCGTGCTGATCGCCGAGCGGGCGTCGGCCGCGTTCTTCGAGGGCGTGGCCGAGGGGCGCGACGGCAAGCAGGCCGCGAACTGGGTGATCAACGAACTCTTCGGCCGCCTCAACAAGGAGGGCCACGGCATCGAGGAGAGCCCCGTCACGGCCGCCCAGCTCGGCGGCATCCTCGACCTGATCGCCAAGGGCGACATCTCGGGCAAGATCGCCAAGGACCTCTTCGAGATCGTCTACACCGAGGGCGGCGATCCGGCCGAGATCGTCGAGGCCCGCGGCATGAAGCAGGTCACCGACACCGGCGCCATCGAGGCCGCCGTCGACGCCGTCCTCGCCGCCAACCCCCAGAAGGTTGAACAGGCCAGGGCCAAACCCTCCATGGCCGGCTGGTTCGTCGGCCAGGTCATGAAAGCGACGGGCGGCAAGGCCAACCCCCAGGCCGTGCAGGGTATCGTTAAGGCGAAGCTCGGCATCGAGTGAGCGCGCCCCCGGATGGGGCGCACATGGCCTAGAGACCCAGCGCCTCGGCGGTTTCCACGTTCAGGACGCCGCTGGGGGGGAGGCCGGTGTCTTCCTGGAAGGCGCGCAGCGCACGGTCGGTGGCGGGGCCGAAGATGCCGTCGGGGGTGCCGATGGCGTAGCCCCGGGCGCCGAGTTCCTTCTGGAGTGCCAGGACGTCGGGGCCGCGCAGGCGTGGCGAGGTGAGCTGCAGGACGCCGCCCTCCAGCGCCACGTCGGTCGCGGCGCCGGCCTCCGGGTCGATCTGCTCCTCGGG
>JBCBPG010000369.1:0-5068 GCA_039820865.1 Pseudomonadota bacterium | reverse complement strand
GGCGGCGCGGCCGGCCTGTCGTCTGGATGACGACGACCACGCCCTCGCGCATGTTGATCGCCTCGACCGGGCCCTCGAGCGCCGCGTCGGGGCCGAGCACGGCGAAGGGCAGGCGCAGCCCGCCGGGCCCCGCGACATGGTCGATCGGCACCTCGTCGCGTGCCCGCACCTCCAGCCGGTCGCCGTCCAGCGTGATGGCGGCGATGACCGGGCGCCGGCTCTCCTCCAGCGCCGTGGCCGGGCCGCCAGCCACCGCCGCGAGCACCAGCACGAGACCGATCAGCGCCACCGCCACCCTGGCCGCGGCATGCCGCTGCCCGCTCATCCGCTCCGCCATCCGTTCGCTCTCCGTTCCCCGCGCCGATCCTATCCCGAAGCGATCCGTTCGCCCAAGCGACCGTTTCGGCAGCGCGGCAGATTCCGTTTGTCTCGACGCGGCCGCGTCTATAAAGGCGAACATGAGAGCCGGTGGATCTGCGCCCGGTCGCCACGCCCCCGGGCGTGCGGCCCCAGGCAGCCCCGGTCCGATCCGCGACCCGATGATCCGGTCGCTCCCGGCTCCGCTTATGTGGTCCCGTCCGGCCGATGGCCGGCGCGATGCCACGCCCCGAACAGCGCGCCCGATGGCGTGTGCAAGAGACAGTGATGGCGAGCCTGACACGAACCGCGCCGAGCCTGCCGATACCCGGCCCCCAGGGCCGGCCGTCGGGCACCGCGGGGTCGCTCGCCCCCCTAGCAACCGATAGAGAGGGCCCCGTCCGCTCTGGCCGCGCCAAGGCGCGCCGGCGGAGCGCTCCGGGCCCCATGGGATCCCATGACAAAGAAGATGCTCATCGACGCCACCCACCCGGAGGAGACCCGGGTCGTCGTGGTGGACGGACAGAAGGTTGACGATTTCGACTTCGAGTCGATCAACAAGCGACAGCTCGCCGGCAACATCTACCTGGCAAAGATCACGCGGGTGGAACCCTCGCTGCAGGCCGCCTTCGTGGAATACGGCGGCAACCGGCACGGCTTTCTCGCCTTTGCCGAGATCCACCCGGACTACTACCAGATCCCGGTCGCGGACCGCGAGGCGCTGATCGCCGAGGAAGCGGCGCTGGCGCGCGAGAGCGAGGAGGACGCCGACAGGCCCAAGCGCAGCCGCCGGCGCTCCGGCGCGGGCCGTGGCGGTCGCGACGAGAGCACGGCAGCGGAGACCGGCGAGACGTCGGAGGGCGGCGCCGAGGCGGAGGCGACCGAGGCGGCCGAGGAGACGGCCGGCGCCAAGGACACCAGGCGCGGCCGTGGCCGGCGTCGCGGCGCTCGCCGCCAGGGGCCCGAGAGCACCCCCGGCTCGATCGCCGGCTTCGACGTGATCGACCTGGAGGCCGAGGCCCAGTCGGCCGGCGAGGATGCGGCCAGGCCGGCTGCCGAGGCCGACCCGGTACCGGCCCCGGCGCCCGATCCGGCGCCCGAGCCGGTGCCCGACCCGGTAGTGGCCGTTGCCGAAGAGCCCGTGACCCCGGCGGAGACCCTCCCGGTCGAGGCGACCGGGGACACCGTGGCCGAGGCAGAGGCCGGCGCGCCGGTCGCACCGACGGCCCCGCCGGAAGCGGAAGACACCGCGCCGGCCCTGCCCGTCGAGGACGTGGCGGCGGCACCCGAGGACGAGAGCGCGGTGGCCCCGACGCCGGTCGCCGAGGACACTGCGCCGGCCGGGGAGCCGGCGGCGGATGTGGAGGCGGTCGCCGTCTCCGCCGAGATCCCCGAAGAGAGCGCTCCGCCCGCCGCCGACACGCCGTCACCGGCGGACGGCGACGGTGCCGACGAGCCTGACGCGGGCGGGTCGCGCAGCATGGCCGAGAGTGCCGGCCTCGGCGACGAGGACGACGTCGTGCGTGGCGAGGTTCCCGCGGCCGAGGCGGCTGCGCCCCGCCGTGACCCCGAGCCTGCGCCCGAGCCCCAGCCCGAGCCCGAGCCTGCCGAGGCTGGCGCCGCAGCGGCGACCGGCAGCGCCCCTGCCGACACGGCCGAAGCGCCCGAGGCCGCACCGGAAGCGGCAGCCCCTGCGGAGGCCGTCGCCGAGACCGCGGCCACCACCAGCGACGATGCCGAGGTGGCGGACGCGCCGGCAGATACTCCGGCAGATGCGCCGGCGGACATGCCCGCCACGGAAGCGGATCGCGCCGCTGATGCAGCCCCGGCGGAGGAACCCGCCGCCGAGAGCACCGCTCGGGGCGACGAGATCGCGTCCGAAGCGCCTGCCCCTGCCGCGGTGGATGCCGCCGCAGGGGACGGTGCCGCCCAGCCGGTCGAGACCGGCGAGACGGTCGGGGCCGACGCGACCGGCGACGCAGCCGCGGCCAAGCCGCGCCGGCGCCGTCGCCGGGGGAGCGCTAAGGACGACGCGGCACCCGCCACCGCCGGCGAGCCCGCCGCGGGCAGCGAGGCCGCCGCGGGCAGCGAGGGCGGCGAGGCCGCCGCGGGCAGCGAGGGCGGCGAGGCCGCCGCGGGCAGCGAGGGCGGCGAGGCCGCCGCGGGCAGCAAGGGCGGCGACGCGGCGGGCGAGGACGGGCAGGCACGCTCCAAGCCCCGCCGCCGCCGGCGCCGCGGCAGCCAGGACGAGGCGGCCGGCGAGACGGTCGAGGCGGGCGAGACCGCGGCCGGCGATGGTGACGAGGCTCCCACGGCCGATGACGCCGGCGAGGAGAGCGGGCGCCGCGCGCGCTCGCGCCGTCGGCGGCGCGGCAAGGACGACACCCGCGCCCGCGACGGCGACGACGAGGGCGGTGTCGAGGACGCCGAGGAGGCCGAGGCCGAGGTCGATACCGTCGGTGCCGAGGATCACCAGGAGGAGGATCTCGCCGCCCGCGCGATCCGCCGGCGCCGCTACAAGATCCAGGACGTGGTCAAGTCGCGCCAGATCATGCTGGTTCAGGTGGTCAAGGAGGAGCGCGGCACCAAGGGCGCGGCGCTCACCACCTACCTGTCGCTCGCCGGCCGATACTGCGTGCTGATGCCCAACACCGCCCGTGGCGGCGGCATCTCCCGCAAGATCACCAACGCGGCCGACCGCAAGCGGCTGCGCGAGATCGTGGGCGAGCTCGAGGTGCCCGAGGGCATGGGGCTGATCGTCCGCACCGCCGGCGCCGAGCGCACGCGCGCCGAGATCAAGCGCGACTACGAGTTCCTGCTGCGCCAGTGGGAGCAGGTCCGCTCGCTCACGCTGCGCTCGACGGCGCCCTGCCTGATCTACGAGGAGGGCTCGCTGATCAAGCGCGCCATCCGCGATCTCTACAACAAGGACATCGACACCATCTCGGTCGAAGGCGACGCGGGCTACCGCGAGGCCAAGGACTACATGAAGATGCTGATGCCCAGCCACGCCAAGAACGTGCAGCAGTATACCGACGACGTGCCGCTCTACATCCGCTACCAGGTCGAGAGCACGCTCAACGGCATGTTCTCGCCGGTGGTGCAGCTCAAGTCGGGCGGCTACATCGTCATCGGCATCACCGAGGCGCTGGTGGCGATCGACGTCAACTCGGGCCGCTCGACGCGCGAGGGCTCGATCGAGGAGACGGCGGTCAAGACCAACCTCGAGGCCGCCGACGAGGTGGCGCGACAGCTGCGCCTGCGCGATCTCGCGGGCCTGATCGTCATCGACTTCATCGACATGGACGAGAGCCGCAACAACCGCGCGGTCGAGAAGCGGATGAAGGAGCGGCTGAAGAACGACCGGGCGCGCATCCAGGTCGGCCGCATCTCGCCCTTCGGCCTGATGGAGATGAGCCGCCAGCGCCTGCGCCCCGGCATGCTCGAGGCCACGACGAAACCCTGCCCGCACTGCCACGGCCAGGGGCTGATCCGCTCGGACGAGAACATGGCGCTGGCGATCCTGCGCGATGTCGAGGAGGAGGGCGTCAGGGGCCGCGCGGCCGAACTGATCGTCCACATGCCGGTCGACATCTGCAACTACCTCGTCAACTGGAAGCGCCAGCACGTCGCCCGGATCGAGGCGCGCTACGGCATCGCGGTCCAGCTCTGCGGCGACCCGTCGCTGACGAGCCCCGAGTACAAGATCGAGAAGGCCAAGCAGGCGAGCCGTCCCGTGCACGTGCCCGAGACGGTCAGCGCCTCCAGCGTGGCCCGCGCCGGCGGTGTCGAGGATGCCGAGGTGGTCGAGGAGATCCCGGCCGAGGCGGAGGAGACGGTCGAGGCCGGGACCGATGCCCGGACCGAGACCAGGAGCGACAGCGGGGCCGAGCGGCGCGAGACGCGCGGTGACGCCCGGGGTGACGCCCGGGGTGACGACAACAACGGTGGCAAGAAGCGCCGGCGCGGCAAGCGCGGCGGCCGCCGCCGGCGCGGGGGCGAGGAGGACCGCGCCGAGGGCGAGCGTCCCGACGAAGAGCAGGCCGAGGGCGATCGCGCCGAGGCAGAAGGCGCCGAGGCCGGCCGGAGCGACGACATGCTGGCCGGGGATCGCGAGGCCGCGCCGGAGGGCGATGGCGCCGCGACGACCGATACCGCCGAACCGGCTGCCGCCGAGACCTCGGACGACACCGGCGATGGCCGCGGGCGCGGTCGGCGCCGCAGCCGTCGCGAGCGGGCCGCGGAGCGCACCGCAGAGCCGACCGGCGAGCGGCCAGCCGATACGCCAGCGGCGGGAGCGAGCGACGACGCCGAGCCCACAGCAGCGCTGTCGGCGGCTGACGGGGTCCAGTCCGGGGCCCAGTCCGGGGCCCAGTCCGGGGCCCCGTCCGATGACGTGTCCGATGCCGTGTCCGATGCCGTGTCCGGGGTCGCCGATCCGTCCGAGGCCACCGCGAATGTCGAGCCGGCGGCCCCCGTCGGGGAGACCGACCCTGAGGCTGGGGAGGTCGGTGTTGGCGAAGGCGCCAACGGTGCCGTGACGGAGGACGCCGCAGCCCCACTGGTCGACCCCATGACCGACCCAGTGGCCGACCCTGTGACCGGCCCAGTGGCGACCGACGCGCCGGAAGACGCGCCGGAGCCCGCCGTGGCGGCGGAGGCCCCTGAGGCAGCCGCGGCCGTCAACGGCGCGGCGCCTTCCGACGCGGAT
>JBCBPG010000368.1:0-5076 GCA_039820865.1 Pseudomonadota bacterium | reverse complement strand
TCCCACATCGTTGGGCTGACTGGGCGAATTTGAAGGTCACCTTCTTCCATTTGTTCACTTTATGTTCATAGAGTTGATCGCACGAGACCTAGTTTCAGATCGATCTCGCCAACTTGAAGTCGGCTTTTTTTTGTGGGGTTCGATTTCAAGTTGACGAGATCGATCTGAAACTAGGTATTGTGCGATCAACTCTATGAACATAAAGTGAATAAATGGAAGAAGGTGAGCTTCAAATTCGCCCAGTCAGCCCAACGATGTGGGAAGATGTAGAGCAGCTATTTGAAGAGCGTGGTGGGCCGAAGTCATGTTGGTGCATGGTCTGGCGGGACTATGCACGGACCGCTGAGCTAGTGGACAAAGCGGCGCGCAAAACTGGTATGCGCGACAGGGTCAAGAAGGGCGAAAAGGTTGGATTGATTGCCTTTCTTGACGATAAGGCCGTTGCTTGGTGCTCTGTGGCGCCACGCACGACGTTTAAGAAGTCACTCGACGGCGTTGCTCCGCAAGAAGGCTGTAAAACGTGGTCGCTAACCTGCCTCTTTGTTAAGCGTACGCATCGAGGCGAAGGGCTGTCGGTCAGGCTTATCGAAGCGGCTATTGAATACGCGCGATCACAAGGTGCGGCCACGCTGGACGCCTACCCAGTTGATCCTGACTCCCCGAGTTATCGCTTCTGCGGGTTCAAACCACAGTTCGATCGGCTAGAGTTTGCAACGGTCGGAAAGGTGGGATCACGTCGCTATCTGGTAAGGCGGGCGCTGTAGTTCCCGCGAGCCCGCTTGGATTGCGAGTTCACCTCTCTTTGAATTGTCGTGCGGCTGAAACAAGTCGCTTCAAAGGTTCATCTTTGCCCATTCCGTTGTTCTGAGGTCATTTCGATGTGTATCAAGTTGGGAGCAGACCTTGGCGCAGCCGCAGCGAAAGCCCGGATTGTCCGCTCTTAGACCTTGTCGCGCGGCGCAGCGAGCGGCCGTTGTCGCTACTCAGGTCTCTTGGGTGGCTGGCTGGGGAACCTGGATTCGAACCAGGACTGACGGAGTCAGAGTCCGCTGTTCTACCGTTAAACTATTCCCCATCGGGGCCGGGCGGTGGCGCCGGCGCCGGTGCAGCGCGAGGTAGCGAAACTGGTCGGACGCGTCAAGGCGTGGTCAGCCGCTTCAGGCGTTGAACAGGAAGTGCAGCACGTCGCCGTCGAGCACGCGGTAGCCCTTGCCCTCGGCGCGCATCTTGCCGGCGTCCTTGGCGGCCTGTTCGCCGCCCACCGCGACGTAGTCGTCATAGGCGATCGTCTCGGCACGGATGAAGCCGCGTTCGAAATCGCCGTGGATCACGCCCGCCGCCTGGGGCGCCAGCGTGCCGTCGGCGATGGTCCAGGCGCGCGCCTCCTTGGGGCCCACGGTGAAGTAGGTGATCAGGCCCAGCAGCGCATAGCCCTCGGCGATCAGGCGGTCGAGGCCGGGCTGGTCGAGGCCCATCTCGGCCATGAACTCCGCCGCCTCGGCCTCGTCGAGCTGGGCGATCTCCTCCTCGATGCGCGCCGAGATGACGACCGAGCGCGCACCCTCGGCCGCCGCCTTCCCGGCCACCCTGGCCGAGAGGGCGTTGCCTGTGCCGGCACTCTCCTCCTCGACATTGCAGACATAGAGGACGGGTTTCGAGGTGAGCAGCTGGAGCATGCGCCAGGACCTGAGCTCCTCGGCGGCGACCTCGACGGTGCGGGCGGGCCTGCCGTCCTCCAGCGCCGCCCTGGCACGTTCCAGCAGGGCGGCCTGCTCGATCGCCTCCTTGTCGCCACCGCGGATCTTGCGGCTGAGGTTCTGGAGGCGGCGCTCGACGCTCTCGAGGTCGGCGATCATCAGCTCGGTCTCGATGGTGTCGGCATCGGCGAGCGGGTCGACGCGGCCCTCGACATGGGTGACGTCGTCATCCTCGAAGCAGCGGAGCACATGCGCAATCGCGTCGACCTCGCGGATGTTGGCGAGGAACTGGTTGCCGAGGCCCTCGCCCTTGGAGGCACCCTTCACCAGCCCCGCGATGTCGACGAAGGTCAGCCGCGCCGGGATCACCTCGCGCGACCTGGCGATGTCGGCGAGCCTTGGCAGCCGCGTATCCGGGACGTTCACCTCGCCGACATTGGGCTCGATGGTGCAGAAGGGGAAATTGGCCGCCTGCGCCGCCGCCGTCCGCGTCAGCGCGTTGAACAGCGTCGATTTCCCGACATTCGGCAAGCCCACGATGCCACAGCGAAAGCCCATGCTTCTCCCCCCGATGAGACGCAGGGTGGATGGGCCAGCGGCGCGGCGAAATCAAGCGCGCCTTGGGCGTTGTGGCCGGCGCGCCGGCGCCTTCGGCGCGGGCGAGAGGGCGTCTCTGCCGATCGGACGTCGTCGTCAGCGCCGCAGAAGGCCCTTGAGTGCCTCGAACGGCGAGGCGCGCCCCTCTTGCGCCGCAGGCGCCGAAGGCGCCGGAGGCCCAGCCTCGGGTGTTGCCTCGGGTGTTGCCTCGGGTGTTGCCTCGGGTGTTGCCTCGGGGGTCGCCGCAGCGGGGGCGGGTTTTCCGGGGGCGGGTTTGCCGGGGGCAGGCTTGCCCGGAGCGGGTTTGCCGGGAGCGGGGGCGAGGCGGGCGACCTCGGTCTGGAAGCGCGCGTCGTCGCCCTCGGCCAGCGGGACCGCCGCGCGGGCGCAGGCGTCGACCAGGGGCTCGACCCAGTCGAGATCCGCCCTGGGGAAGTCGTGGAGCACGTAGCCCGCCACCCGGTCCTTGTGGCCGGGATGGCCGATGCCGAGGCGCACGCGGCGGTAATCGGCGCCGATATGCTGATGGATCGAGCGCAGGCCGTTATGGCCGGCATGGCCGCCGCCCCGCTTCACACGCAGCCGCCCGGGTGCGAGGTCGAGCTCGTCGTGGAAGACCGTCACGTCCTCGGGCGCGATGTCGAAGAAGCGCGCCACCTCGCCGACCGACTGCCCGGAGAGGTTCATGAAGGTCATCGGCTTCAGGAGCAGGATCTTGCGCGATCCCAGCCGGACCTCGCTGATCTGGCCCTGGAACTTGGCGCGCCAGGGCGTGCCCCCCTCACGCTCGGCAAGGGCGTCGAGCGCCATGAAGCCGATGTTGTGGCGGTTGCGGGCGTATTTCGCGCCCGGGTTGCCGAGGCCTGCGAAGAGCTGCACGGGTTCCTCCTCGACGGCCGCCACGGCCCCCGGCGGTGCGTTCCACGCACCCTGCGGCGCCGGGCACGGTGCGCCGGGCGCACCGCCCGGCCCTGCCGGCCTCAGGCCTGCTGGCTGTTGTGCGACCGGATCGCCTCGGCCGCCTCCTTGGAGAAGCTGACGCCCGCCTTCTCCAGGGCCTGGTCCAGCTCGCCCGAGAGCGTCATCTCGGTGACGATATCGCAGCCGCCCAGGAACTCGCCCTTGACGTAGAGCTGCGGCGTGGTCGGCCAGTCGGTGTAGTCCTTGATGCCCTGGCGCATCTCGTCCGACGACAGCACGTTCACGTCGTGCCAGTCGACCTTCAGGTAGCTCAGGATCTGCGACACGCGGCTGGAGAAGCCGCATTGCGGCATCGTCTTGGTGCCCTTCATGAACAGCACCACGTCGTTCTCCTTCACGGTGCGGTCGATCTGGGCGTGGATGTCGGTGTCGGCCATGGTGGCGCTCCTCGGATCGGGTGTCGGGGCCGCGCGACGGGCGCGGGGGCCGGGTCGGATCGGCTCAGTCGGGGACGGCGGTCTCCAGCGCCAGCGCATGAAGGGGCGCGTTCGAGCCCTTCATGATGTCGGACAGCGCCTGGTTGACCATCCGGGTCTGCTGGACGCGGTTCTTGCCGCGGAACTGCTCGGACACCACGCGCGCGGCATAGTGGTTGCCGTCGCCCGCCAGGTCGTTGATCTCGATGACCGCGTCGGGGAAGGCCGCGCGCAGGCGCTCCTCGATATCGCCGGGCTGAACGGGCATGGACGTCCTCCTGTCTTGCAGGGGAAGTAAAACCGCTGCGGGTCCGGAGCAAGGGCGCCGGACCTTCGCAGGCCGGGTCCGGCGCCTCAGCGAGCCGCCATGAGGCGGTCGAGCACCGCCTCGAGCCGCCCGGGCGCCTCCAGCTCGAGCGCCACGGGCACCACGACCACCTCGCGGCGGAGCGCGGGGGCGAGGCGGACGGCGTCCTTCTCGGTGGTGACGAGCAGCGCGTTCAGCCCCCGCGCCTCGGCCACCAGGCGGCGGATCACGGCGTCGGGATAGACATGGTGGTCGGGGAAGGCCTCGGTCCGGGCGAGGCGGGCGCCCATCGCCTCGAGCGTCGCGAAGAATTTCTCCGGCCGCCCGATGCCGGCGAAGGCGACGACGCGGACGCGGTCGAGCGCGAGCCCGGTGGGCCTGGGCACCAGGCGGGCGGCGGCGGGGTCGGCGGCGGCGATCGGGGCCCATGTGGCGAGCGCCCGGGCGCGGGCCGGGGCCTCGCCCACCAGCACCGTCAGCGCGGCGGCGGCGAGGCGGGGCCGGGCGGGCTCGCGGAGCGGGCCGGCCGGGATCAGCCGGCCGTTGCCGAGGCCCTGGCCCGCGTCGATCATCACGATGGCCGCGTCGTGGTGCAGGCCCGGGTTCTGCAGCCCGTCATCCATCACGATGACCTCGGCGCCCGCCGCCCTGGCCGCCCGCGCACCGGCGGCGCGGTCGCGCGCGACCCAGGTGGGGGCGAGCGTGGCGTGAAGCAGCGCCTCGTCGCCGACCTCCGCCACGCTGTCCTGCGCGGGGTCCACACGGTGGGGCGCCGTGCGACCGAGCCGCCCGCCATGGCCGCGCATCAGCACGTGGGCGGCGACCCCGCGCGCGGCCAGCCGGTCGAGCACGAGGGCGACCATGGGCGTCTTGCCCGCACCGCCCGCGGTGACGTTGCCGACGCAGAGGACCGGGATGGCGGCGCGGTAGGGGCGCGCGCGACGTGCCCTCAGCCAGCCGCCGAGCCGCCAGAGCGCCGCGGCCGGGGCGAGGAGCCGCGCCGCCAGCGCCGGGCGGGCGGGGTCGGCCGACCAGAAGGCGGGGGCCTTCACGGGGCAGGTCCGGGCGACGCGCTGGC
>JBCBPG010000367.1:0-5085 GCA_039820865.1 Pseudomonadota bacterium | reverse complement strand
GCCTCCAGCGCCGTGCCGCCGACGGTCATGAGCAGGGGATCGAGGTTGCCCATCAGGGGCCTGCCGCCGACCGCGACGCGCGCCCAGTCGAGCGGGACGTGCTGGTCGACGGCGATGCCCGTCACGCCGGCCGCCGCGGCATAGCCGGGCAGCATGGCGCCGGCGCCCTTGGGAAAGCCGATGATGGGCAGGCCGGGATGGCGCTCCATCAGCGTGGCGGCGATTTCGGCGGCCGGCGCGGTCACATAGCGCTCGAACTGCGGGGGCGTCAGGCTGCCGGCCCAGCTGTCGAACAGCATCACCACCTCGGCGCCCGCGGTGACCTGGGCCGAGAGGTAGTGGATCGTGGCCTCGGTCAGCCGGGCGATCATCGCATCGAAGCTGGCCGGATCCTCGACGATCCAGCGCCGCGCCGGCGCCTGGTCCGGTGTCCCGCGCCCGGCCGCCATGTAGGTCGCCACCGTCCAGGGCGCGCCCGCGAAGCCGATCAGCGTCGTCTCGGCCGGCAGCGAGGCGGAAAGGCGGCGCACCGTCTCGTAGACCGGCGAGAGCGTCGCATCGATCTGGCCGACCCCGTTCAGCGCCGGGATGTCGCGCTCATGACCCTCGGGCCAGCTCATCAGCGGCCCCTCGCCCTCGGCAAAGCGGAGGTTCATGCCCAGCGCCTGGGGCACCAGCAGGATGTCGGCGAACAG
Source organism: Pseudomonadota bacterium (assembly GCA_039820865.1). GTDB lineage: Bacteria > Pseudomonadota > Alphaproteobacteria > Rhodobacterales > Rhodobacteraceae > Thermohalobaculum. The sequence goes on along the minus strand of JBCBPG010000367.1, from coordinate 4,390 downwards.
GATCGAGGCGTCGAAGGCGTAGCGCCGGATCGGCTGCAGCGTCACTTCCTCGGCCAGTTCGGGCGTGTAGCAGAGATCGAGAAAGCTGCCCGCCTGTTTCCGCGTCTCCCGGTACTCGGGCAGGTAGCGGCCAGCCTGTCTCATCAGCCAGACCGGCGGCGGCGTGAGCGCTTCGCCCGCCAGGACACGCAGCATTCTCTTCATCGCTCGATCGCCTCCCGGGTAGCGCCGCGCAGCGGGGGGAAAGCGGCGCCTGTCATGGTTTTGTTGTGATTGATGGTCATGTGGAAAAAGGGGATTAAAGGATCAGGCGCGTTGCGCACAGGGTTATCGACAGATTAACCCGGCGCTGTTGCACCGCAGGGTGCCGGGACGTTCCGCGATCACGGTCTCGATGACGGTTCTGTGAAGGCGAAATACGGCCGGGTGGCTCGCAAAGCGACGGTTTTGTGGCGTGGCGATGTCGGTCCTGTGGATAACCGATGACGAGTTATCCCACCGTGGACGGATTGCACTATCGTCCACAGGGCGTGACGGACCCGGCCGGCGACCGCGCGGGATGGGCCGGTTATCCCCGGAATTACCGGTCGCCGGGGCGCGTCGCGGTGGATCACGGGGACGGATCGCAAGGGGTGGAACCATGACCAGCAACCGGCCCGACCCCCGACCGGATGTCACCGATGGCGCGCTCCACATCATCTCGGACAGCACCGGCGAGACCGGCTATGCCATCGCCAAGGCCGCCCTCGCGCGGTTCGAGCCGCCGGTGCCGGAACTGCATGTCTCGGTCTTCGTGCGCGCCGACGGCGATCTCGACGCCGCGCTGGCCCGCCTGGACGCGGCGCCCGGCTGCGTCTTTCACACCCTTGCCTCGGCCCGGCATCGCGCCCGCCTCGAGGCCCATGCCGAAGCGCTGGGCGTGCCCCATGTCTGCGCCCTCGACGCGCCGCTGGCCGCGCTGGCCCGCAGCATCGGCCGCGAACCGCTGGCCGAGGCCGGGCTGCAGCACCGCGTCAACGAGGCCTATTTCGAGCGCATCTCGGCCCTGGATTTCGCGATCAGCCATGACGACGGGGCGCTGGGCACGCGGCTGAAGAGCGCGGATGTCATCCTCGCAGGCGTCAGCCGCACGTCCAAGACGCCCACCTGCATCTACCTCGCCTATCGCGGCATCCGCGCGGCCAACATGCCGCTCGTCCCCGGTCGCCCGATCCCCGACGCCTTTTACGACGCGCTCGCCGCCGGTGTGCTCGCGATCGGCCTGATCGCCAGCCCCGCGCGGCTGGAGCAGGTGCGCTGGCAGCGGCTGGAGGCCCTGGGCGACCGCGCCCCCAACTATGCCGATCCCGAGCGGATCCGCGCCGAGGTCGCCGACGCCCGCCTCTTCTTCGAAAAGAACGCCATGCCCGTGATCGACGTCACCCGCCGCTCGATCGAGGAGACCGCCGCCGCCGTCCAGGCCCTGATGCGCGCCCATGCCAGCGCCCGGGCGGCCGCGCCATGACCTTCATGGCCGGGGGTGCGGCGCCCGTCATCCTCGCCAGCGCCAGCACCGCCCGCGCCGCGATGCTGCAGGCCGCCGGCCTTGCCGTCGAGATCGAGCCCGCGCGCATCGACGAGGATGCCGTCAAGGCCGCGATGCGGGCCGAGGACGCGCCGCCCCGCGACCAGGCCGACACGCTGGCCGAGCTGAAGGCCACCCGCATCTCCGCCCGCCGCCCCGGCTGCCTCGTGATCGGCGCCGACCAGGTGCTGGTGATGGGGGGCAGGGCCTTCGACAAGCCCGCGGACCGCACCGAGGCCGCAGCCCAGCTCACCGCGCTCTCCGGCCAGCCGCACGAACTGCTCTCGGCTGCCGTCATCGCCCTCGACGGCGCGCCGGTCTGGCGCCATGTGGGCCGCGCGCGCTTGGTGATGCGCCGCCTCACCCCCGAATTCATCGAGCGCTATCTCGACCGGATGGGGGAGCGCGCGCTACAGACCGTCGGCGCCTACATGCTGGAGGCCGAGGGCGCCCAGCTCTTCGTCCGCGTCGAGGGAGACCACTTCACCGTGCTCGGCCTGCCACTGCTCGAGATCCTGACGCATCTCCGCGACCGCGGCGTCCTCGACGCATGAGCGACCCGAGACCCCTTCTTGCCGGTGTCGCGGGCTGGCCCATCGGCCATTCCCGCTCGCCGATCCTGTTCGAGCACTGGTTCCGCAGCCTCGCCATCCCCGGCCGCTACGTCCCCCTCGCCATCGCGCCGGAGGATTTCGAGGTGGTCTATGCGGCGCTGCCCAAGGCCGGGTTCCGCGGCATCAACGTCACGATCCCGCACAAGGAAGCCGCCCTGGCGCTGGCCGACGAGCGCACGGCCGCGGCCGAGGCCATCGGTGCGGCCAACATGATCGTCTTCGACCCCGTGCGCGGCCGCATCGCCGACAACACCGACGCCTACGGCTTCCGCGCGGCGCTGGACGCCGGCGCGCCCGGCTGGCGGACCGACCGTCCCGCGCTGGTGCTGGGCGCCGGCGGTGCCGCCCGCGCCGTGATCCACGCGCTGAGCGAGGCCGGCGTGCCCGAGATCCGGATCGCGAACCGCTCGCGCGACCGGGCCGAGGCGCTGGCCACCGACCGCACCACCGTCGTCGACTGGGACGCCCGGGCCGAGGCTGCCGACGGCGCCGGTCTCCTGGTCAACACCACCAGCCTCGGCATGGTATCCAAGCCGCCGCTGGCGATGCCGCTGGACGCGCTGCCGGCGGATGCCGTCGTGGACGACCTCGTCTACGTGCCGCTCGAGACACCGCTCATGGCTGCCGCCCGCGCCCGGGGTCTCCGCGCCGTCGACGGGCTCGGCATGCTGCTTCATCAGGCCCGGCCGTCCTTCCGCGCCTGGTTCGCCACCGACCCCGCGGTCGACGAGGCGCTGCGCCAGGCCTGCCTCGCGTGATCCGCCTCGGCCTCACCGGCTCGATCGGCATGGGCAAGAGCACCACCGCCGGCCTCTTCGCCGACGAGGGCGTGCCCGTCTGGGATGCCGATGCCACCGTGCACCGCCTCTATGCCCCTGGCGGCGCGGGCGCCGCGGCCATCGCCGGCCTCGCCCCGGCCGCCGTGCCCGACGGGGTCGACCGCGCGGCGCTTCGGGCCGCGCTCGCCGCCGATGCCACGCTGCTGCCCCGCATCGAGGCCGCGATCCACCCGCTGGTCGCCGCCGACCGCGCGGCCTTCCTCGCCCGCGCCGGGGCGGAGGGCGCGGCCGTGGTCCTCCTCGACATCCCCCTCCTCTTCGAGACCGGCGCCGAGACCCAGGTCGATCACATCGTCGTCGTCTCGGCCCCCGAGGCCGTGCAGCGCGAGCGCGTCCTCGCCCGCGGGGGGATGACAGCGGCCGATCTCGACCGCATCCTCGCCCGCCAGGTGCCCGATGCCGAAAAACGCCGCCGCGCCGACACGGTCATCGATACCGCGCGCGGCATCGAGCCAGCCCGCGCCGATGTCCGCCGCCTGCTGGCGCGCCTGAAGGAGGCCTGAATGGTCCGCGAGATCGTCCTCGACACCGAGACCACGGGTCTCGACGCGGCCGAGGGCCACCGCGTGGTCGAGATCGGCTGTGTCGAGCTGGTCAACCACCTGCGCACCGGCCGCGACTTCCACGTCTACATCAACCCCGAGCGGTCGATGCCGGCCGATGCCTTCCGCATCCACGGCCTCTCCGATGCCTTCCTGCGCGACAAGCCCCGTTTCGCCGAGATCGCGACCGAGTTCCTGCGCTTCATCGCCGAGGACCGGCTGCTGATCCACAACGCCGCCTTCGACATCGGGATGCTGAACGCCGAGTTCGCCCGCCTCGGCATCGCCGAGATCCCGATGGCGCGCGCGCTCGATACCGCGGGCATGGCGCGTCGCCGGTACCCGGGCGCGCATGTGTCGCTGGATGCGCTCTGCAAGCGCTTCGGCGTCGACAACAGCGGGCGCGAGAAGCACGGCGCGCTGCTCGACAGCGAACTGCTGGCCGACGTCTACCTCGAGCTTCTCGGCGGGCGCCAGCAGGGCCTGACCCTCGATGCCGGCCCCTCGCAGGGCGCCGGGAGCGGCGACACCGTCGCCCGGGCGATCGCCCACCGCGCCCGGCCGCGCCCCCTCGCCCCCCGCCTGACCGAGGCCGAAGCCGCCGCCCACGCCGCCTTCGTCGAAGACCTCGGCGACAGCGCCCTCTGGCGCCGGGCCGGCAGCGCCGGCGAGGGCTGATCCGGGATCAGCGGCTCATGTCGCCCGGTTGTCCTGGCGCCACGCCCACGTCGCGCTGTCGCGGAGCGGGGCGCGCCCCCACCCGCGTCAGGATGGAGCCGATTCGCTGAAGATCCGGCTAGAGCGCTTGCCGACCTGACTGCGTCAGGTCTC
>JBCBPG010000366.1:0-5089 GCA_039820865.1 Pseudomonadota bacterium | reverse complement strand
GGATAGGCCCGCACGGGGCGCACACCGGCATAGAGGCCGAACCGGTCGCGCAGCCGCAGATGGGGCGAGATCTCGGTGCCGTCCGGGTAGCGCACGCTGGGCAGGCCGATCGCACCCAGGAAGATCGCATCGGCCGCCCCCGCCCGCGCCTCGCCCCCCGGCTCGATGTCCTGCCCCGTCTCGCGGTAGTGGCCCGCGCCACAGGCGATCTCCTCGTAGACCGGGGATGCCAGCCCCAGCCGCGCCAGCGCCGCATCGACGACCGCGACGGCCGCCTCGGCCACGTCGATCCCGATCCCGTCGCCCTTGATCAGCGCGACCCGCAGCCGTTCCGCCATGCTCGTCCTCCCTCGCGACCGCCGGGTCGCCTCGTCTCATGCCGTGTCGCCGGCCACCAGCTCGACCTCGAGCCGCCGTACCGTCGCCTCCCCGTCGCTGGGCGGGGCGGCGAGCAGGCGCGCCGCCTCGGCCCCGATGCGATGGCGCGGCGTGCGCGTGGTGGTGAGGCGCAGCGGAAAGGCGTCGAGAAAGCCGAGCCCGTTGAAGCCCGCCAGTGCGATCCCGTCCGGCACCGCCACGCCCTCGGCAAGACAGTGCAGCAGCCCGCCCGCCGCCAGGTCGTCGTTCGAATAGTAGATCGCGTCGAGCGCCTCGCCCGCGGCCAGCATGTCCGCCGTCATCGCCCGGCCCGCAGGCATCGAGGACGGCCCCTCGCCGATCCGCTGCGCCACGATCTGCCCGCCGGCCGCACGCACGACCCCGGCAAAGGCCTCGAACCGCTTGGCCGCGCGCAGGTCCGCCCCGCCGAGGGTGGCGGCATAGCCGAAGCGCCGGTGCCCCCGCGCGATCAGGTGGCGCGCCATGTCCGCCCCTGCCGCGCGGTGCGAGAGGCCGACGGCCGCACCCATGGGCGTCCCGTCGGTGTCCATGATCTCGACCGTGCGCACGCCGGTGCGCTCGATCAGCGCGCGCACCGCCGCGCCATGCTCCAGCCCCGTGAGGATGAGCCCGCGCGGGCGCCAGGAGAGGAGATCGCGGGCGATCATCTCCTCCTCGTCCTCCAGGTACTCGGTCACGCCGAAGACCGGGCGGATGCCCTCTCTGCCCAGCGTCTCGGAGATGCCGGCCATGACCTCGGTGAACACACGGTTCTGCAGCGTCGGCAGGATCACGCCGACCAGCGGGTTGGCATAGTCCGGCGCGCCGCCCGCGAGGCGGTTGTGCACGTAGCCGAGCTCGGCCGCCACGGCGAGCACGCGCGCCCGGATCGCCTCGGAGGCATAGCCGCTGCCACGCAGTACCCGGCTGACCGTCATCTGGCTGACGCCTGCCCGGGCCGCGACATCCTGCATCGTGGGGCGCAGTGCGCGGTCGGTCATCCGTCCCCCGTCATCCGCGATTTTCGCTTGACGTGTGTTAGCGCAAACATAGAGAACGGGAGGTGTTAGCGCAAACATATCCTGTGGCCGAGGAGGCCCGCCATGAGCACCACCCCCAGATGCGCCGTCATCGGTCTCGGCAGCATGGGTTTCGGCATGGCGCTGTCGTGCCTGCGCGCCGGCCTCGCGACCCACGGTGCCGATGTCCGGCCCGAGCGCGTGCTTGCCTTACAGGCCGCCGGCGGTGCCGAGGGGGCCCTGGCCGAGGCGGCGTCCTCGCTGGATGCCGCGGTCGTGGTCGTCCTCAACGCCGAGCAGATGGAGGCGGTCCTGTTCGGCGATGCCGGCATCGTGCCCGCCATGCGCGCGGGCTCGGTCGTCATCGCCTGCGCGACGGTGCCGCCCGACTTCGCGGCCGCGATGGCGGCACGCGCGGCCGAGAGCGGCGTGCTCTACCTCGACGCGCCGATCTCCGGCGGCGCGGTCAAGGCCGAGGCCGGGCAGCTCAGCATCATGGCCGCCGGCAGCCCGGCCGCCTTCGCCGCCGCCCGCCCGGTGCTCGACGCCACCGCCGAGACGGTGTTCGAGCTGGGCGAGACACCCGGTGCGGGCTCGGCGATGAAGGCGGTCAACCAGATGCTTGCCGGTGTCCATATCGCCGCGATGGCCGAGGCGATGACCTTCGCGATGACCCAGGGCATCACGCCGGAAAGCTTCCTGCGGGTGATCCCGCGCTGCGCCGGCACCAGCTGGATGCTGGAGAACCGCGCGCCCCATGTCGTCGAGGGCGACTACGCGCCCCGCAGCTCGGTCGCGATCTGGCCCAAGGACCTCGGCATCGTGCTCGGCATCGCCGGGCGGGCGGGCTTCGAGGCGCCGATCACCGAGGCCGCGCTCTCCCGCTACCAGGCCGCCGTCGAGATGGGGCTGGCCGCGGTCGACGATGCCGCGGTGGCCAAGGTCTATGCCCGCCAGGCCGGGCTGACGCTGCCGGGCGAGGGGTCATGAAGCTCGGCTGCATCGGCGACGACTTCACGGGCTCCAGCGATCTCGCCAACACGCTGGCCAGGGCCGGCATGGCGACGGTGCAGTATGTCGGCGTGCCCGGCGCCCCTGCCGATCCGGGCGTCGAGGCCGGCGTCGTCGCGCTCAAGTCCCGCTCGATCCCCGCGGCCGAGGCGGTCGCCCAGTCGCTCGCCGCGCTCGACTGGCTGCGCGCGCAGGGCTGCACGCAGATCGTGTTCAAGTACTGCTCGACCTTCGATTCGACCCCCGAGGGCAATATCGGCCCCGTGGCCGAGGCGCTGGCCGATGCGCTGGGCGCGCGGCGCGTGATCGTCTGCCCGGCCTTCCCCGGCACCGGGCGCTCGGTCTACCAGGGCCACCTCTTCGTCGCCGACAGGCTGCTGAGCGAGAGCGGGATGGAGGCGCATCCCCTCACGCCGATGACCGACCCCGACCTGCGCCGATGGCTGGCGCTGCAGTCCGGCGGCAGCGTCGGCCATGTCGCCGCGGCCGACGTGTTCGCCGGTGCCGACGCCATCGCCGCGGCGCTCGCGCGCGAGGACGCCGCCGGCCACCGGCTGATCGTGGTCGACGCCATCCGCGACGAGGACCTGGTCGCGATCGGCCGCGCGGCCCATGACGTTGCGTTGGTGACCGGCGGCTCGGGCATCGCGATGGGTCTGCCCGCCAATTTCGGCTGCACCCCGGGCGAGGTCGACTGGGCGGGGCAGGCGGGCCCGGTCGTCGCGCTCTCGGGCTCCTGCTCGCGCGCGACGCGGGCGCAGGTGGCCCGCCACGCCGCCCGCCACCCGGCACGCGAGATCACGGTGGCCGAGGTGATCGACGGCCTGGCCCCCGAGACGGTGGCCGAATGGCTGCTCGCCCAGCCGGGCATCCCGCTCGCCTACAGCTCGGCCGATCCCGCGACGGTGGCCGAGGCGCAGGCGCGTCACGGCAGGGCCGGGTCCGCCGCCGCGCTCGAGGGGTTCTTCGCCGCCACCGCCCGGGCCCTCGTGGCCGGCGGTGCCACACGCCTGATCAGCGCGGGGGGCGAGACCTCGGGCGCCGTGGTCGAGGGGCTGGGGCTCACGACGCTCGCCATCGGGCCGGAGATCGACCCGGGCGTGCCCGCCCTCCGCGCGGGTCCGGCGCTGGCCGTCGCGCTCAAGTCCGGCAACTTCGGTGCGGAGGATTTCTTCGAGAAGGCCGCCGGCGTGCTGGCGGGCACGCCATGAGCGAGGCGCGGCTCCGCGAGACGATCTGCGATCTCGCCCGTTCGATGTTCGAGCGGGGGCTGACGCATGGCTCGACCGGCAACATCTCGGCACGGACCGAGGACGGCGGCCTGCTGGTCTCGCCCACCGGCACCAGCTTCGGCCGCCTCGACCCCGCGCGGCTCAGCCGCTTCAATGCGGATGGCCGGCTGATCGGCGGTGACAGGCCGACCAAGGAGATGCCGCTGCACGCCGCCTTCTACGAGACGCGCAGCACCACCGGCGCGGTCGTGCACCTGCACGCCACCCACTCGGTCGCGCTGTCGATGCTGCCCGAGACCGATCCCGACGACGTGCTGCCGCCGATGACGCCCTACGCGATCATGCAGCTTGGCAAGGTCAAGCTGCTGCCCTTCTTCGTGCCCGGCGACCCCGCGATGGGCGAGGCGGTGCGGGGGCTGGCGGGCAGGCGCAGCGCGGTGCTGCTGGCCAATCACGGCCCGGTCGTCGCCGGGCGCGACGTCGCGGCGGCGGTCGCGGCGACGGAGGAGCTGGAGGCCACCGCCCGCCTCGCCCTCCTCCTCCGCGGCACAGGCGCCCGGCTGCTCGAGCCCGAGCAGATCCGCGCCGTCGTCACCCGTTTCGATATCGCGTGGGAGGATTGATGCGCTTCTCGGCCAATCTCGGCTTCCTCTGGACCGACCGACCGCTGCCCGATGCGATCCGCGCCGCTGCCGCCGCCGGCTTCGACGCGGTCGAGTGCCACTGGCCCTATGCCACGCCGGCCGCCGAGGTGCGCGCCGCGCTGGACGAGACCGGCCTCGCGATGCTGGGCATCAACACGGTGCGCGGCGCGGCTGGCGAGAACGGCCTGTCCGCGCTGCCGGGCCGCGAGGCCGAGGCCCGCGCCGCGGTCGACCAGGCGCTGGCCTATGCCGACGCCGTCGACGCCGGCGCGGTGCACGTGATGGCGGGCTTTGCCGAGGGGCCCGAGGCCGAGGCGGCCTATTGCAACACCCTCCGCTACGCTGCCGCCGCGACCGCGCGCACGCTGCTGATCGAGCCGCTCAACCGCCACGACGCGCCCGGCTATTTCCTGCGCACCACCGACCAGGCCGCCGCGATCATCGCCGCGATCGGCGCGCCCCACCTCAAGCTGATGTTCGACTGCTACCACGTGGGCCGCACCGAGGGGGACGTGACCACCCGGCTGGCGGCGCTGATGCCGTTCATCGGCCATGTCCAGATCGCCTCGGTCCCCGATCGCGGGCCGCCCGACCGGGGCGAGTTGCACTACCCGACCGTCTTCGCCGCGCTTGGCGCGCTGGGCTGGAATGCCCCCGTCGGTGCCGAGTACCGACCCCTCGGCGACACCGACAGCACGCTCGGATGGCTGGCGGAGGCGCGCCGGCAGGCCTGATCGGCCCGCCGCGCCATTCACAAACGGTTTATCTGCATTGTCCGATGGGTGCGGCCGCCGGTCGCAACGGT
>JBCBPG010000365.1:0-5133 GCA_039820865.1 Pseudomonadota bacterium | reverse complement strand
CCACGCCGTCCTCCGCGTTCAGCCGGCCGAGCGGGTCGAGCGCGCCGATCACCTGGTGCACCCACTGCACGGGCTCGGGGAAGGCGACGGCGGCCCCGGCGGTCACCACCTGGGCGCGGGCGGCGCGGGCGACCGCCTCGGCCGGCGCGGTCCGGGCGAGGAGCGCGAAGGCGGCCGAGAGGAGCAGCGCGCCACGGGCATGGCCGACCACGAGGTCCAGCCGGCGGTCGCGGTCGGCCATCAGGCGCGCCAGCGTGGCGACGGCGGGCACGGCGAAACTGTCGGGCCCGAGTGCCGCGCGCCGCCCGGGTGCTGCCGTCTCGACGGCCATCTCGACCAGCCGGCGGCGGAGCGTGCCGACCGCCTGGCGCGCGCGCTGGGCGGCGGCGAAGAGCACGCCGCCGCCCAGTGCCTCGACCAGCGCGTCCTCGCGGGTGTAGCCGGCGACGACGGCGCCCGCGGGCCGGCCGGTCACGTCGGCGAGCGTGCGGGCCAGCGCCGCGGCCCCGGTCTCGGACGCGCCCATGCCCGCGACGGCGATCTGCGTCAGCACCGGCCCCGGCGCTGCGCGCAGCGCCCCATGCGTGGCAAAGCGCCGGATGCCGCCCGCCCCCTTCGGCCCCACGACCAGGATCGAGCCCGGCGCGCCGGTGCCGCGCGAGAGCACCCGCCGCTCCTCGCCCGTCAGCCGCGCGGTATCGTAGGTCGCGGTGTCGAGCGCGGTGTTCCGCAGGCCCGCCAGCGCCTCGAACGGCCCCGGCAGCGCGCCCGGCATGGTGGTCGGAACGATGTTCTGCGCCATGGCTCACCCCGGATTGCCGATAGATGAGATGACATCCTTGGCCCCGCAGGCCAACCCGCATCGGCGCTGCGGTCGTTCACGGGGCGCTGAATGGCGCTCTCCATGCCTCGATCTGCCGTGCCGTCGCCAGCAGCAGGGCGTCTACGCTGCCCCGGGGCAGCGCGAAGACCCGCCGCTCGCTGGTGGAGACGCGCTCGACCATCAGGATGTCCGTGTCACCGCACTGGAAGAGGACGAGGGTCCAGTCGCGATAGGCATCGAGGGTGAGGCGCAGGTAGTGCCGCCCCGGGATATCGACCGACCGGAAAGCCTCTGGCACGTCCTCGAGGCTGATTCGGTCCCGGCAGACGCCGGTGACGAAGTCGAAGACGGCGTCGCGATCCGCAGTGCAGAGGGCCGGATGCTCGCGATGGTTGCGGTCGGCCAGGACCGAATAGAGTTCCGGTTCATAGACGAGCAGGGTCTCCACGCCTTCCGGGTCGCCGATCTGGAAAGGACCGATCCCCCAGGTGAAGACGCCGAAGAGCCACCGGCTTGGCGCGCCGACGGGCCGCAGGCGGGCCCAGAGCGCTCCCTTCCGGATTTCGACGGCACTCATGGCAGAGGTCACCGCCGTTCGCGGCGGGCCATGAAGGCGAGGCGTTCGAAGAGGTGGATGTCCTGCTCGTTCTTGAGGAGGGCGCCGTGGAGCGGGGGCAGGGTGGTCTTGGCGTCGGCGCGCAGCGTCTCGGGGTCGAGGTCGTCGGCGACCAGCAGGCGCAGCCAGTCCAGCATCTCGGAGGTCGAGGGCTTCTTCTTGAGGCCCGGGGTCTCGCGCAGCTCGAAGAAGCGGGTCATGGCGTTGCCGAGCAGCCGCTCCTTGATGTCCGGGAAATGGACCTGGACGATCTCGGCCAGCGTCTCGGCGTCGGGGAAGGCGATGAAGTGGAAGAAGCAGCGGCGCAGGAACGCGTCCGGCAGCTCCTTCTCGTTGTTGGAGGTGATGATCACGATCGGGCGATGGCGCGCCTCGACCATCGCGCCGGTCTCGTAGACATGGAAGGCCATGCGGTCGAGTTCCTGGAGCAGGTCGTTGGGGAACTCGATATCGGCCTTGTCGATCTCGTCGATCAGCAGCACGACCTTCTCGTCGGCCTCGAAGGCCTCCCACAGCTTGCCGGGGCGGATGTAGTTGGCGACCTCGGCCACCCGCGGGTCGCCGAGCTGGCTGTCGCGGAGCCGGCTGACCGCGTCGTACTCGTAGAGCCCCTGCTGCGCGCGCGTGGTCGATTTCACGTGCCATTCGATCAGCTTGAGGTTGAGGGCGCCGGCGACCTGACGGGCGAGCTCGGTCTTGCCGGTGCCGGGTTCGCCCTTGACCAGCAGCGGGCGTTCGAGGGCGATGGCGGCGTTGACCGCGACCCTCAGGTCGTCGGTGGCCACGTAGTCGCGGGTGCCGGCGAAGCGCATGGATTTTCCCTTCATGCCTGAAATTCCACCGAACCTTCCCTGTGGGGAATTTCCGATTGGGGCTAGGCGCTAACGGGTAATTGCTCGACTTTTACCGCGTGACAATGGGCAGGCGTGTCGCTATACGGACCCGCAATCCGGCAGGATTGCAGATCGCAACCTGCGCTAAGGGTTGGGAGAGGCCAGGATGAACGTCGAGGCGCCGATCGATCCCGAGTATCGCCCGAGCGAAGACGAAGAGTTCATGTGCGATCGCCACAAGCGCTACTTCCGGGCGAAACTGATGACATGGCGCGCGTCGATCCTGGAAGAGAGCGCCGAGACGCTCGCCGAGCTGCAGCTCAGCGGTCAGAACATCCCCGACATCGCCGACCGCGCCTCGGCCGAGACGGACCGCGCGATCGAGCTGCGCACGCGCGACCGACAGCGCAAGCTGATCTCGAAGATCGACGCGGCACTGCGCCGGATCGACGAGGGTGAGTACGGCTACTGCGAGATCACTGGCGATCCGATCGCGCTGAAGCGCCTTGATGCGCGGCCGATCGCGACGCTGAGCCTCGAGGCGCAGGAAATGCACGAGCGCCGCGAGAAGGTTCACCGCGACAGCTGAGACGCGGCGCGAGCGCCCCGGGGGTGCGTTTCACGCACCCTGCGCCATCGTTGCAGTGACCCACCCCGGCTGGCGAGCCGGGGTTTTTCGTTCCGGGCTTGGCGATCGCGTCACGCAACTTTTGCCGGCGTGACGCCGAAGGGAGACTGTCCCGTCATGGGACAGGGGGAGGCTGGCAGGGCGCAATGCGCGCCGATCCCAGGTCAGCCCCAGGAGAAGCCCCATGACCCTCCGCCTCCCCCGCCGCCGTCTCTTGGCCACCGCCGCCGCCGCGCCGCTGCTCGCCCTGCCGGGGCTGAGCCGCGCCGCCACGCGTCCCGTGATCACCCATGGCGTGCAGTCGGGCGACGTGGCCCATGACGGTGCCGTGCTCTGGGCCCGGGCCGACCGCCCGGCGCGGATGTCGGTCGAGGTCGCGACGACCGAGAGCTTTGCCGGCGCGCGCGCCGTGGCGCCGCTCGACGTCACTGCCGCGCAGGACTATGCGGGCAAGCTGGTGGTCGAGGGGCTGCCGGCGGACCAGGACATCTTCTATCGCGTCGCCTTCACCGACCTCGCCGACGTGAACGCGGTGTCCGAGCCGGTGACGGGCCACTTCCGCACGGCGCCCGCCTCGCGGCGCGACGTGACCTTCGTCTGGTCGGGCGATACCGCGGGCCAGGGCTGGGGCATCGACCGCGACCGCGGCGGCATGACGACCTATGCGACCATGCTGGGCCACCGGCCGGACTTCTTCATCCATTCGGGCGACACGATCTATGCCGACGGCCCGCTCAAGCCCGAGGTCGCGCTCGAGGACGGCACCGTCTGGCGCAACGTGATCACCGAGGAGAAGGCCAAGGTCGCCGAGACGCTGCACGAGTTCCGCCACAACTACCTGTACAACCTGATGGACGACCACGTGCGCGCCTTCAACGCGCAGGTGCCGATGATGGCGCAGTGGGACGACCACGAGACGGTGAACAACTGGTATCCGAACGAGGTCCTGGCCGCGGACGACCGCTATACCGAGAAGTCGGTCGCGCTGCTGGCGGCCCGCGCCAACCTGGCCTTCCGCGAGATGATGCCGATGCGCGAGAGCCTGGTCGAGCCGGGCCGGATCTACCGCAAGGTGGCCTATGGCCCGCATCTCGACATCTTCTTCATCGACCTGCGCACCTATCGTGGCGACAACTCGACCAACGACCAGGCCGAGCAGGGCGGGCCGGCCTCGTTCATGGGCCGCGACCAGATCGACTGGCTGAAGCGCGGGCTCGCCAACAGCCGGGCGACCTGGAAGGTGATCGCCTCGGACATGCCGATCGGCATGATCGTGGGCGATGGCGACCACTTCGAGAACGGCGCCAACGGCGACGGCCCGGTGCGCGGGCGCGAGCACGACATCGCCGAGGTGCTGGCCTTCGCCAAGGCGGCGGGCGTCAAGAACATGGTCTGGCTGACGGCCGACGTGCACTACACCGCGGCGCATCACTACAGCCCGGATCGCGCGGTGTTCCAGGACTTCGAGCCGTTCTGGGAGTTCGTGACCGGCCCGCTGCATGCCGGGACCTTCGGGCCGAGCCGCTACGACAACACCTTCGGCCCCAAGGTGCGGTTCTCGAAGCACCCGGCCGAGGGGCGGCGCAACCTGCCGCCCAGCGAGGGCCTGCAGTTCTTCGGCAAGGTCGACATCGAGGGGGCGACGGGCGCGATGACGGTGACGCTGATGGATGCGGCGGACACCGCGCTCTGGTCGACCACGCTGGAGCCGGCCGGGGCGTGAGGCGGGACCGGGTGCGCGGCGCGCACCCTGCGGCCTGAGCGAGCGACCTTGACGGGGGCGTCCGGGCGGCCGGGCGCCCCTGCGCGTGGCGGCGCCCGTCCGCCGGGCCCGGCAGAGGCCCCACCCACCCGCCCGCCTCTGCCGGGCCCGGCGGCCGGGCGCCCGTGTCGTGCGCGCGGGATGCGCTGCATCGGCGGCATCGTCGTCCCCGGGCCACGCGGGTGGGCGGGTGGGGCGTGGCCCGGGGGCGACGATCGGGGGCGACGATCGGGGGCGACGATCGGGGGCGACGATCGGGGGGTGACGATCGGGGGTCGCAGGAACCCGGGAGGGTGGGCAGCCCGGTCGTTCCATCATGCGGAACGTGTTTCGGATTTGCCGCCGCCTGGCGGTTCACGCTCTTGTCTCGGCAAGCGGCCCCGTATTGATGGGCCCGACAGGATACGGAGCAGGATCATGACCGAGCGCGTGACCGCCGGCGGCCTCGAGGTTGCCAAGGAGCTGTTCGAT
>JBCBPG010000364.1:0-5135 GCA_039820865.1 Pseudomonadota bacterium | reverse complement strand
GTCCGCGCTTCCAGCAGCGTTCGCCGAAAGGTAACGGGATTGCGGCAACGATGACGTGGGAGGGCGCGAGCGCGGGCGTTTGCGGCCGGTCGGCCCCCCCTCCTCCAGCGCGCCGACCGGGCCGTTGCCTGCCGGCGGGGTGCAGCGTTCGCTCGAAATTCATCGTTGTGCGGATAAGCTGACGCGGGAGGGCGCGGGCGCCGAAGCGTTCTCGGCCGAGCGCGCCCGGCCGCCTCACGGCACCCGGAAGTGGATCGCGCCGCCGGGGCCGTCCTCGACGGTCAGGCTGAGGTCGGGGCGCGTCTCGAGGAACGCGTTCACCGCGACGCGGCAGCCCTCGAACGAGGTGTAGTCGTCGATCTGCACCCAGCCGCCCGACACCATCCGCGGCACGAAGGTCTCCAGCACCAGCTTGGTCGGCTCGTAGAAGTCGCAGTCGATGTGCAGGAAGGCGATGCGCTCGACCTCCGAGACCGGCAGCGTGTCGTCGAACCAGCCCTGGTGGATCACGATGTTCGCCGTGTTGGCGCCCACCTTGCCCAGCACCGCGCGCACGCGCCTGGGGCTGCCGACGATGTCGCCGACCCATTTGCGCGAGCCCTCGCCGTCCTGCAGCGCGATCTCGGGCATCCCCGCCCAGGCGTCGAACAGGTGCACGCGCCGGTCGTCCGCGCGCGCGGCATAGGCCATCAGCGCCGCCGTGCCGCCGTCCAGTACGCCGCATTCGACGAAATCGCCCGCCACGCCGTCGCGCACCAGCGCCTCGGTCTTCTCCAGGATCGACTCCTGTCGCCGGCGCGAGACCTGGGTGAAGGGATAGGTCCAGCAGAACGGCTCCTCGGGGCGATAGCCCTCGCGGAACAGCCGCTTCTTCAGCCCGCGCGCGAAGGGATGCAGGCTCTTCGGCAGGATCCTGCGGATCAGGCCCCAGGACTGGCGCGGCGCATCGCCCGCCACCCGCTCGCTCTTCAGCTCGCCACCGGCCACCGTCACCCCCGTCTCTCTCCCGCCGCGGTGATAGGCGAGTGGCCACGCGGGATCAAGCGCGATGGTTCGAGGCAGTCCTGGCGGCGTGCCGAATTTCCATAACCTTATCATGATCTTAAAGCCTCTGCGCGCGGCGCCGGCCGCGGCGGTCGTTGACGCCGGGCGTCGGGCGACGGCGCCGGAGAGGCGCGGGACAGGCGCGGCGCCCCTCGCAGCCGACTGTGACCTCCGACACAACCAGAGGTCGTTTACCATTGGTCAACTCGATCCAGACTGATACGTCTTGTCCTGCGTCCGGTCGAAACTGCCGTCCGGGGTGTCCAGTAGCGTGCCGTCTGTCCCGGGGTGGGACCGAGTAGCGTGTGTGCGGGGCGGGGACGGCGAGCGCGCATGTGTGCGGGTGGGGGCTGCCGGAGCACCCCGCCCGCCCCAAGGGCTTTTGAGGACCTCAGCGATGAAACTCCCCTACGCCGAACCGGATCCGGCGGGCAGCGAACGCGCCCGCCTGGCCAAGGCCTATCGCGATCTCGCCACCGAGGTCGCGCGGCTCATGCCGCAGGCGCTGACCCGCGCCAATGCCGAGGAGACCGACCACGGCGCCCCCTACCCGGCGAACTTCACCAAGGGCCTGCTGCACGACGACTGCGGCCTGCTCGCCGAGGGCGAGGACTATCGCTGCTTCGTCGAGGCGATCAACGCGCCCGACCCGACGCTCTTCGAGAAGGGTGTCGTCTCGGCCGCGGACCGCGACGTCGTCTTCAGCTGCAAGATCGAGGACGCGGACAAGGGCAAGAAGGTCACGCCCGCCTGGCGTGGCTGGGAAAGCCCGCGTGCGGGCCATGTCTACGAGCTCGAGGGCCCCGATCCCGGCGCCGTCGGCATGGCGCCCGCGCCCCGCGTCGGCTCCAGCGAGCTCGCCGCCGAGATGGCCGAGGTCTATGGCCTCGCGATCCTGCGCGACGTCCCCTTCACCAAGATCTGCGAGGGCGGCGACGAGACGCTGTGCGGCACCGGCGAAGGCGCGACGACGGGCAAGGCGGTGCTGTCGGCCGACAAGATCGTCGACATCCTCAACGACATGCCCTTCTTCTCGGGCAAGCACGCCGTCTCCTCGACGCCGCACAACGCCGACTGCGGCTACAACCAGTTCGAGCGCGCGCGCCGCGATGCCCGCACCGTGCTGGCCGACGACGGCAAGCTGACGCCGGCGACGGTCTTCCGCGGCTCGACCAAGGGCGCGCAGGTGGGCCCCTACATCTCGCAGTTCATGCTGATGGGCGCCACGTCGCTCGAAGGCGGCCCGGCCACGGCGCCCGCGCATCCGGGCCTCTCGGCGGCCTTCGCGCCGCAGGACGGGCAGATCCCCTACGGCTCGATCACGATCGACCAGCGCACCATCACCCACAAGAACTGCGTCGACTGGATGACCGACTGGTGCTCGTGGCGCGACGTGCAGAACGGCGCCAATGTCGGCTCGGCCGCGCTGTTCGAGGGTGAGCGCCGCTTCATCACCACGCCGCGCGACCTGGCCACCTACGTGCACTACGACGCGCTCTACGAGGCCTATCTCAACGCCGCGCTGATCATGCTGGCGCTCGGCGTGCCGGCCTCCAAGGGCTTCCCCGAGACCAGCCCCTCGGGGCGGCGCACGGGCTTTGCCACCTTCGGCGGCCCGCATGTCCTGTCGCTGGTCTGCGAGGTGGCGACCCGCTGTCTCAAGGCCGTGCGGCGCCAGAAGTTCAACTATCACCGCCGCGCGCGGCCCGAGGTGATGGGCGGGCGCTTCACGCTGGCGAGCCTGATCAAGGCGGGCAAGGTCTCCGCGGGCACGGACGCCCATGGCGACAAAGTTCTGGCCTCGGCCAAGCTGGGCCAAGCCTACGACGCCTTCTGTGCGGCGATCGACAACAAGACGGGTATCCCGGACAAGCTCAAGAAGGCGATCATCAAGCACAATGCCGGGCAGAAGAAGATGGCCGGCATGCGGGGCGCGACGCTCGACTGCGCGGCCGACTGCCTGCCCCCCGGCGTCAGCCAGGCCGACTTCGACGCCCACAACCTGCTGCTCGCGATGGCCTTCCCCGAGGGCTCGCCGATGCACCCGGCCTATGGCGCGGGCCACGCCACCGTCGCCGGCGGCTGCGTGACCATGCTCAAGGCCTTCTTCGAGATGTTCGAGGACTGCGACAGCTTCACCGAGCGCAAGCTGCCCTTCAAGTTCGTCCCCGACGCCACCGGCGCCACGCTGGTCGAGGACACCAAGTTCGAGGGTGAGCTCACGGTCCAGGGCGAGCTGGACAAGCTGGCCGCCAACATCTCGATCGGGCGCAACATGGCGGGCGTGCACTACTACTCGGACTACTACGACAGCCTGCGCATGGGCGAGCGGATCGCGATCGGCATCCTGATGGAGCAGGCGCCGGGCTATGGCGAGACGGTCGAGAAGACGCTCAAGTCCTTCGACGGCGACTACCTGACGCTCACGGGCGAGGGCGGCAGCTGCCCGACGCTGACGGTGATGGACGCGAAGGGCCGGGTGGTCGCGCCCGAGGACTGGTGGCTCCGCCATGTCCCCGGCCGCGAGATGGTCGAGGACCTCTGACACCATGACACCGTGGGTGGGCGCATCGCCCACCCTGCGACACCGTGGGTGGGCGCATCGCCCACCCTGCGACACCGTGGGTGGGCGCATCGCCCACCCTGCCATGCGCCGAAGGCCTCCGTGCCGGAGGCGCCCCGGTCCAGACCCCGAGAAACCGCTCAGGCCCGGGGCGTCGCGACCAGCGCGCCCGTGGCGTCGACCTCGATCGCCGCGGGCCCCGCGATCACCGCCGTCGCCTCGCGCTCCTCGACGATCGCCGGCCCCTCCAGCCGCGCACCCGGCGCCAGCGCATAGCGGTCATGGACGGCCACCTCGGCGAACCGCCCGCCGGCGCCCCCCGCGGGGTCGGGCAGCCAGGCGCGGCGATACCCCTTCAGCGCCTCGCCCGGCGCCGACAGCGGCTCGGGCGCCAGCGGCGGATGCGGGCCCTCGACGATCACCCGCCAGGCGACCACCTCGACCCGGCCATCGGCGACCGTATGGCCATAGAGCGCGCGATAGGCCGCCTCGAAGGCCGCGGCGAGAGGGCCGGCGAGCGCAGGTGTCAGCGCGGGCGAGGGATCGGCCGCGGGCGTGCCCGCCGGCAGCGGCACATCGACCGCGATCTCGTAGCCCTGGCCGGCATAGCGCATGTCCGCGGACAGCCGGGCGACCATCGCCGCCGGCGCGACCACGCCCGCGAGGCCCGCGCGCCCCTCGCCCGCCATCGCCGCTACCGCCGCCCGCGCCGCCGCCCAGTCCACCGGCACGGCCGCCTCGCCGAGGCCCCCCGGCATCACCGCCACGAAGTCGCGCGCGACCGGCGCCGCCAGGAACCCGATCGCCGACATCACCCCCGCCGCGGCGGGGTAGATGACCGAGGGACTGCCCAGGATCCGCGCCACGCCCCAGGCATGCACCGGCCCCGCGCCGCCAAAGGCGAAGAGCGCCAGCCCGCGCGCATCGACCCCCCGCTCGACCGCGTGCAGCCGCGCGGCGCCGGCCATCGCCTCGTCCGCCATGCGCGCGACCGCGACCGCCGCGGCCTCCGCCTCGCCCAGCGCCGACAGCGCCCGCTCGGCCGCCCCCCGGTCCAGCGCCATCGACCCGCCGGCGAAGAAGCCGGGATCGAGATAGCCGAGCACCAGGTCCGCATCCGTCACCGTCGGCGCCGCGCCGCCGAGGCCGTAGCAGGCCGGCCCCGGCACCGCCCCCGCGCTCTCGGGCCCCACCCTCAGCCGGCCGAGCGTGTCGCGCCGCGCGATCGAGCCGCCGCCCGTGCCGATCTCGATCAGCTCGATCACCGGCGTCTTCACCGGCAGGCCCGAGCCCTTCTTGAAGCGATACCGCCGGTCGACCTCGAAATCGGGCGCGGTCAGCGGCCGGGCCCCGGCGATCACCGCCGCCTTGGCCGTCGTGCCTCCCATGTCGAAGCTGACCAGATCGCGCGGCCCCGCGGCGGCGGCCCGGTGCGCCGCGGCGATGGCGCCGGCCGCCGGCCCGCTCTCGACCAGCCGCACCGGCAGGCGCACGGCGAGGTCCACGTCGGCCAGCGCCCCGTTCGACT
>JBCBPG010000363.1:0-5145 GCA_039820865.1 Pseudomonadota bacterium | reverse complement strand
GGGGCAGAAAATCGACAAGCCATGCGTAACTCCCTTCCGGCGTGCGCGCGGCATCGGCCCGCGCGTGGGACATGAACAGGGCCTCGGCCGCGCGCAGGCGCCCCTCGAGACCGGCCTCGGCGAGGCCGCGCGCACCGGTCGCGCCCGCGGCTGCGCCGGGATCGAGCGCGGCGATCTCGTCGCGGAGACCGCGGCGCGCGAGGCTGAGGACCTCGTCGTAATAGGCGCGCGCCTGGTCCAGCTGGGCCATCACCCGTGCCCGGGCGGCGGCGATGCGCGCGACATCCTGCTCGGCCGCGGCGATGAGGGGCCGGGCCTCGGCCAGGTGGGCACCCAGCGTGACCAGTTCGGCCAGCGCCTCGCGGGCCACGGTGTCGGCGCGGTCGATGCTCTCGAGCGCAACGAGGTCGGTGCGGATCTGCCGCCCCGCGCCCGCGCCGAAGGCGACCAGCGCCCGCGCCGCCTCGCGCCGCAGCAGCGCCAGGTCCGCCCCCACCGGCGCCCGCGCGGCCCAGGCGGCCATCGCCCGTTCGACCGCGGCCCTGTCGGGCACGGCCGATCGGGAGAGATAGCCGAGCGCGGCCAGCGGTGCCGCGGCCGCCGCCGGGTCGATCGCCGCCAGCGTGACCGGCGCCGCATCGAACGCCGCCAGCCGTGCGCGGGCGGCATCGGCGAAGGCCCCCCCGGGCCAGGCGTCGAGATAGCCGGCATAGCCCGCCCGGTCGGCCGCCTCGCCCGCGGCGCGCCAGGCGGCGAGATCGGCGGCCAGCGCGCCGCCCTCGGCCGCAGGGGCGGGGTTGAAGAAGTGCTCGCCGATCACCGCCTCCTCGACCCAGGGGATCTGCGCCCCCTCGGTCGCGCGGATCACGTCCTGACGCACGCGGCCGAACATCAGCCGCGCCTCGACGCCGGGGGTGGCGACATGGCGGACCAGCGCCTCGGTGAAGGCGCTGTTCTCGCCCGCCCCGTCATAGGCGACGTTTCCGGGATCGGTGGAATAGGCGATCATCAGGCCCGGCCGGCCCGGCACCCGCGCGAGGCCGGGATCGACGTCCAGCGCCTCGAAGGGGTTGTCGCGGCAGGCGTCCAGCACCAGGACGCCCACGGCGGGCTCAGCCTCGGCAAAAGCCGCGCGCACGCGCCCCAGCGTCAGGGTCGCGCGCTCGATCCCCGCGATCGAATCGACGGGGAAATCGGCGGGCAGGAGGTGGTTCTCGCCATCGATCTGCACCCCGTGGCCGGCGTAGAAGAAGACCGCGATCTCGGCCCCCGCCATCGCCGTCTCGAACCGGTCGAGCGCCGCGAGCATGCCGTCGAGATCGCGGTCGACGGCGGTGATCGTCTCGAAGCCGAGGTCCTGGAGGGCGCCGGCCACCGCCCGCGCATCGTTGGCGGGATTGGCGAGCCAGAGATCCGGGCGCTGGTACTCGGCATTGCCGATGAGCAGCGCCACGCGCCCGCCCGCCGCCGCCGACCCGGCGGCAAGCAGCACCGCCAGGGCCACGCCGGCCGCCAGGAACGCGGGCGCCATCGGCTGCGCCCGGCCCAATGCCGGCCACCTGATGCCCCCGCCTGTCCAGCCCTCGCTCACGACCGTCCTCCCGTTGCCGTCACCATGCCGGTGCCCGGCCACCGCCCCGGGCAATCCTATCCGAAAAAGCCGAACTGCACCCGGTCATTGACGCGGTGAAAGGGGTCGCGACCCTGCAGCGGCACGGCCGAACCGACGCCATGCTCGGCGACCAGCGCGCGCGTCACCGCCTCGGCCGGCGGATCGGGAGCGGCCGAGACGGTCAGCATGTCCACCATAGATCTCGGCCAGGATCGCCACCGCGTCGGGCGTATCGAGGAACAGCACGCCCTTCCGGGAGGTGGCGGTGGCGAGGCCGGGCATGACGCTCTCCTTTCCTTGCCCTCTCGACCAGGTCGCGGCGCGAAGGTTGGCAGCCACGGCACCCGGCACGGCCTCCTCCACCAGCGCCCGCCGCGCGCTCGCCTGTTTCGACGGGCTGCTCACCGCATGGCGCATGGGTCTCCTCTTCGGCTGCGGCCCCGCGGGGCCCGGTCGCGCGCCCGCGCCACCGCGGCGCCGGTGGGGCAGGGATGCCCCGGCCCGCATCGCGCCGGGAGCCGAGAAAACCCTGACCCGGTCTCACGAAAGGTGAGACCGCCGGGCCCAGCCGCCTGGCGCTCGGGCCGCCATCACAGGGACCACCGATGCCGCACGACACTCGCGCTTGCGCCCCGATCGCCGTAAGCTCGCGGCGCGGTGGGGACGGAGTGCGTGCGTGCAGGACCTCGAGACGACCGAGACGGCGGCGACGGCGCCCGAGGCCGAGACGACCGCCCCGCCCGCGGATCCGGCGGGCCTCGACGACGTGGCGATCGCGACGCTCGACGCGGAGATCGAGCTCTCCAACGCGCTCTGGGTCGACGAGATCGAGCGCGAGGCCGCCTGGCCCGATCGCGAGGCTGCGGCGTCGAGCGACGCCTGGCATGCCCGCAAGGCCCGCTTCGACGAGTACCTGACCGGCCGCGAGAGCCGGCAGATCGCGCGCATCCTGTTCCAGCTCAAGGCCTATGGCATCGATACGGTCGCAGCGATGGAGGGGCTGATCGCGCGCCACAATGCCGCGATCGAGCACGACCTGGCCAATCCCGACTATGTCCGCGCGACCGGCACCAACCCCGAGCGGCTGCGCGCGGCGATCTTCGCCTCGGAGAGCGAGAAGGAGGTGCTGCTCAATGCGGTGGCCCGCTTCGGGCCGGGCGTGCTGCACAAGTCCGCCTATGGCCGCCTGCTGGTGCGCCATGCCAACGTCAACCGGGTGAATGCCAGCCTGGACGTGCTGCGCGATGCCGGGTTCCTGACGGTGCGCAAGGGCGCGAACAACGCCGACATCATCCTGAGCGACGGGCGCCTCGAGGCCGCCCACAGGGCCTATGTCCAGCGCATCGTCGCCGTCATGCCCGGGAGGGCCGCCCCATGAGACGCCCCGCCGCCGGCGCGAACTAGACGGAATCGCGGCTGGTCGCCGCGATGAGTCCTGCGGGGACTCTCGCCGCCATGGTTTGCGCGGTCGATCGGGCGCCGGGGCTCGCGGCGCGGCACGACGGGAGGCGCGGCGCTTGCCCATCTGCGGGCGGGCCGCCATGGTCGGCGCGCGCCGCCGCGGAGGCCCCGATGTCGATCACCCTCACCGATGTGACCAAGCGCTTCGGGGCCGAGCCGGCCGTCAATGGCGTGTCGGCGGCGATCGAAGACGGCGATTTCTTCGTGGTGCTCGGACCGTCGGGCTGCGGCAAGTCCACCCTGCTGCGCCTGATCGCGGGGCTGGAGACGCTGGACGCGGGCGCCATCGCGCTCGGCCCCGACACCGTCGCCGGCCCCGGCCTGCACGTGGCGCCCGAGGCACGGGGCATCGGCATCGTGTTCCAGTCCTACGCGCTCTGGCCGCATATGAGCGCGCTCGACAACGTGGCCTTCCCGGTCGAGACGGCGGGGGCCAGCCGGGCCGAGGCCCGCGGGGCGGCGCGCGGCCATCTCGCGACCGTCGCGCTCGAGGCCTATGCCGAGCGGGCGCCGGCCGCGCTCTCGGGCGGGCAGCGCCAGCGGGTGGCGCTGGCGCGCTGCCTGGCGGGCGGTGCGCGGGTGATCCTGATGGACGAGCCGCTCGCCAATCTCGACCCGCATCTGCGCACGGCCATGGAGCACGAGCTGGCGCGCTTCCATGCCGCGACTGGGGCGACGACGCTCTACATCACGCATGACCAGCGCGAGGCGATGGCGCTGGGGACACGGCTGGCGGTGATGAACCGGGGGCGCTTCGAGCAGGTGGCGCCGCCCGAGACGGTCTATGCCCGCCCGGCGACCGAGCATGTGGCGCGCTTCATCGGCCGGGGCGCGATCCTCGACGCGGTGCTGGAAGGCGGAGCTGAGACCCTGATGGCCCGCGCAGGCCCCCTGCCCGCGATCCCCGTGGCGCATGAGGGCGCAGGCCCGGGCCCCGCGCGCGTGCTCGTCCGCCCGGAGGACCTCCGCCCCGCGCCCCCCGGCGACACGGCCATCGACGGGCACGCCGCGGCGGTCGCCTATCGCGGCGGGTACTGGGAGGTGGAGGTGACGGTCGAGGGCCTCGCCACCCCCCTGCCGCTCGCCACCCGCACCCGGGTCGCGCCGGGCGAGACCGTCACGCTGGAAATCGACGGCGGCTGGGTGCTGCCCGCCTGACCCCGACCCGGCCCGGGCCGGCGCCCCGGGCGGGAAAGCCCGTCGCGCGGCGGGTGGGCGGGCGGGGCCCGCGACGGGCTTTCCCGCCGTCGCGCCCGTCCCACACCCGGGTTTCAGGCGCGCCAGGGCACGACGCCCCGCGGCAGGTGACGCCCGAAGACGTGCAGCGCCAGCATCAGGGCCACCGTCACCGCCACCGTCACCACCGACATCGCGGCCGCCAGCGTGGTATAGCCGCCGTCCTCGTAGTTGAAGATCACCGTGCCGATCGTCTCGTTGCCGGCCGACCAGAGGAGCGCCGAGACCGTCACCTCGTTATAGGCCGTCAGGAACACGAGGATCGCGCCCGACGCCGCGGCCGGCGCCACCAGCGGCAGGAAGATGCGGCCGAGCCGCCGGCCGATCCCCGCCCCTGCCACCCGCGCCGCATCGTCCAGCGCGCCGTCCAGCTGGGCATAGGCCGCGCCCACGGGCTTGAGCGCGATCGACAGGAACGCCGCGCAATAGGCGAGCAGGATCACCGCCAGCGAGCCGTAGAGCGACACGCCCAGCACCGGCAGCGGCCGGATGAAGGCCAGGATGAAGGCGATCGAGATCACCAGCCCCGGCACCGCATAGGCGATGTCGGCGAGCGCCGCGACACCGCCCGCCACCCGCCGCGCCGGGCCGGTCGGGCGGGCGAGGTAGTAGCCGAGCACCACGGCGAACCCCGCCAGCGCCGCGGCGGCGGCCCCTGCGGCCAGCGTCGAGTTGGCGAAGGCGCGCAGCGTGACGGCCTGGCGCACCAGCACCTCGCGGAAGTTCTCGAAGGTCACGGTCTCGGCCGTCAGCGCGACACCGTAGGTCGGGATCAGCGCGGTCGCCGTCAGCGACATCAGCGGCAGCGCCAGCACCAGCGCCAGCCAGGCCCAGAG
>JBCBPG010000362.1:0-5146 GCA_039820865.1 Pseudomonadota bacterium | reverse complement strand
TCGACAGCTTCCCGATCGGGCTGAAGAGCGGCCAGACCGTCAACGGCAACACCGTCAACTGAGAGCTGCGGACCGCCGCGCGCGCCCGAGCGGGGCGCGCGCGCAACCGATCCCGCCGCGCGCCCGTTCGCGCGGCTCCTCCCACGCCAGCGCGAGGCCGACGCATGACCGCCGTGACCGACACGAACCTCTCCGCGGAGGACGCCGCCGCCCGGCGCGAGGCACGCCGTGCGAGGCTCTTCACCCGCATCAACAAGGCCGAGGGCTGGTTCCGCGTCATCGGCATCAGCTTCCTCGCGCCGCTGCTGCGCGCGCTGGCCGGCGACAACCCGCGTGCGCAGCTGGTCGAGATCTGGCGCCTGCTGGTCGTGCCGTTGCTGGCGATCCTGGCGTTCCTGGTCGTCTGGGCCAACACCGCGCCGATGATCCAGACCTCGCTCGGCGCGGTGCCGGGCCCCGCGCAGGTCTGGGAGCAGGTCGAGAACCTCCACGCCGACCACGTCCGCACCCGCGAGAAGGCCGACGCCTTCTACGAGCGTCAGGAAGTGCGCAACGCCAAGCTGGTCGAGCAGGGCCGCGAGGACCGCGTCAAGTGGCGCGACTTCACCGGCAAGCCGACCTTCTACGACCAGATCTGGACATCGCTCCAGACGGTCTTCTTCGGCTTCCTGCTGGCGACGGTGGTGGCGGTGCCGATCGGCATCCTCTGCGGTCTGTCGGCCACGGCCAACGCCGCCTTCAACCCGCTCATCCAGGTGTTCAAGCCGGTCTCGCCGCTGGCCTGGCTGCCCATCGTCACCATGGTGGTCTCGGCGCTCTACACCACCAATGACGGGATGTTCTCCAAGTCGTTCCTGAACTCCGCCATCACCGTGACGCTCTGCTCGCTCTGGCCGACGCTGATCAACACGTCGCTGGGCGTGGCCTCGATCGACAAGGACCTCGTCAACGTCTCCCGGGTGCTCAAGATGTCGACTTGGACCAAGGTGACCAAGCTGGTCCTGCCCTCGGCGCTGCCGCTGATCTTCACCGGGCTGCGCCTCTCGCTCGGCGTCGGCTGGATGGTGCTGATCGCGGCCGAGATGCTGGCCCAGAACCCCGGCCTCGGAAAGTTCGTCTGGGACGAGTTCCAGAACGGCTCGTCGCAGAGCCTCGCCAAGATCATGGTCGCCGTCTTCACCATCGGCATCATCGGCTTCTTCCTCGACCGGTTGATGTACGCGGTCCAGGCGGCCTTCACCCATTCGGACAAGCGGTGAGCGCCATGGCCATGCTGCAACTGAAGAACGCGTCCAAGGGCTTCGGCGACGGCACTGCCCGCGAGGAGGTCTTGCGCAACATCGACCTCGAGGTCGGCGATGGCGAGTTCCTGGCGATCCTCGGCTTTTCGGGCACCGGCAAGACGACGCTGATCAACCTGCTCGCGGGGCTCGAGAAACCCGATACCGGCGAGGCGCTCTTCAAGGGCGCCCCCATCGACGGCCCGGGGCCCGAGCGGGGCGTGGTCTTCCAGTCCTACTCGCTGATGCCGTGGCTCACCGTGAACGGCAATGTCGCCCTCGCCGTCGACAGCGTGCACGGGCATCTCGCCCAGGTCGAGCGGGCGCAGATGGTGGCGAAATACGTCGGGATGGTCGGCCTCGGCCACGCGACCGACCGCCGGCCGGCCGAGCTCTCGGGCGGCATGCGCCAGCGCGTCGCCGTCGCCCGCGCGCTGGCGATGACGCCCGAGGTGCTGCTCCTGGACGAGCCGCTCTCGGCCCTCGACGCGCTGACACGCGCCAACCTGCAGGACGAGATCGAGCGCATCTGGGAGGCCGGCGACCCATCGAGTGTGGGGGGCCGCCGCAAGACCGTCGTCCTCATCACCAACGACGTGGACGAGGCGATCCTGCTGGCCGACCGCATCATCGCGCTGAACCCGGACGGCACGCTCGGCGAGCAGTTCACGGTCGGCCTCGACCGCCCGCGCGACCGCACCGCCATGAACCACAACGACGCCTTCAAGAGCCTCCGCCAGCGGGTCACGCAGTACCTCATGGAGGTCGGCATCGCGGCCAAGGTCGAGGGCACGCGCCTTCTGCCCACGATCACGCCCATCCACGGCGTGCCCAAGGCCTATGCCGACGCCGCACGGGCCGAGGCGGGCGAGAACCGCTACCTGCAGTTCAGCCAGCTCTCCAAGATCTATCCAACGCCCAAGGGCCCGCTGACGGTTGTCGAGGACTTCGACCTCACGCTGAAGCAGGGCGAGTTCGTCTCGCTGATCGGCCATTCCGGCTGCGGCAAGTCGACGGTCCTGACCATGACCGCCGGCCTCAACGAGATCTCGAAGGGCGCCATCGTGCTCGACGGCAAGCACGTCACCGATGCCGATCCCGAACGCGCGGTCGTGTTCCAGGCGCCCTCGCTCTTTCCCTGGCTGACGGCGCGCGAGAACTGCGCCATCGGCGCCGACCGCGTCTATCCCAGGGCCAGCCGGGCCGAGCGGCAGGACGTGGTCGAGTACTACCTCGAACGCGTCGGGCTGGCGGATGCCATGGACCGCCGGGCCTCGGAGCTCTCGAACGGGATGAAGCAGAGGGTCGGCATCGCCCGCGCCTTCGCCCTCTCGCCGAAACTCCTCCTGCTCGACGAGCCCTTCGGCATGCTCGACAGCCTCACCCGCTGGGAGCTGCAGGAGGTGCTGATGGAGGTGTGGAGCCGCACCAAGGTCACGGCCGTCTGCGTCACCCATGACGTGGACGAGGCGATCCTGCTGGCCGACCGCGTGATCATGATGACCAACGGGCCGCGGGCGCGGATCGGGCGCATCATGGAGGTCGACCTGCCGCGCCCCCGCTCGCGCCGCGCGCTGCTGGAGCATGCCGACTACTACGCCTATCGCGAGCAGCTTCTCAGCTTCCTCGAGGAGTACGAGCAGGGCGCCCATGGCAAGGCCAAGGCCCCGGCCGCGCCCGCCCCGGCCAAGCCGACGCCCCCGGCCGAGGAGGCGGCCTGATGGTGCATCCCCGCCCCGCTCCCCCGCCCAACCCGGCCGAGATCGCGCTGGTCGTCGAGAGCTTCCACCGCATCCTGCCGATCTCGCGGCTGGCGGGCGAGCTCTTCTACGCCCGCCTCTTCGCCGACGCCCCGCATCTCCAGCCGCTCTTCAAGGGCGACATGGACAGGCAGGGCGAGAAGCTGATGCAGGTCCTCGGCGTGATCGTCGCGGGCCTGGCCGAGCCCGAGCGCATCCTCGCCGAGGCGCGCGACCTCGCCGCCCGACACGTCACCTACGGCGTCACGCCCGCGCATTACGCCCCCGTCGGCGAGGCGCTGATCTGGACGCTGGCGCAGGGCCTTGGCGAGCGCTTCACGCCCGAGATCCGCGCCGCCTGGGAGACGACCTATGCCTGGATCGCCGAGACGATGGTGAGCGCGGCCTATCCCCGCGCCGGCCAGACCGGCATCGCCGCGGAGTGAGACCATGACAATCCCTCAACGCCTCGTCGTCATCGGCGCCGGCATGGCCTCGGGCCGGATGCTGGAGCACCTGTTCGAGACCGCGCCCGGCCGCTACGCCGTCACGCTCTTCGGCGCCGAGCCGCGCGGCAACTACAACCGCATCATGCTCTCGCCGGTCCTGTCGGGCGAGAAGAGCTTCCCCGAGATCGTCACCCACGACGCCGCCTGGTATGCCGGGCACGGCGTCCAGACCCGCTTCGGCGAGGTGGTGACGGCCATCGACCGCGCCCGCAGGGTCGTCATCACCGCGCAGGGCGAGACCCCCTATGACCGGCTCGTCGTCGCCACGGGCTCGATGCCCTTCATCATCCCCGTGCCGGGGCGCGACCTGCCGGGCGTCGTCACCTATCGCGACCTCGACGACACCAACGCGATGATAGAGGCCGCTGGCCAGCCGGGCGGTCGCGCCGTCGTGATCGGCGGCGGGCTCCTCGGGCTCGAGGCCGCCGCGGGCCTGCGCCTGCGCGGCATGGAGGTCACCGTCCTCCACCTGATGCCCCACCTCATGGAGCGCCAGCTCGACCCCACCGCCGGCTACATGCTGCAAAAGGCGCTGGAGGACCGCGGCATCCGCATCCACTGCCGCGCCAACACGCACGAGATCCTGGGCGAGGACCGCGTCACCGCCGTCCGCCTCGACGACGGCACCGAGTACCCGGCCGACATCGTCTGCATGGCCGTCGGCATCCGCCCCGCCACGGCGCTGGCCAGGGAGGCCGGCCTCGCCTGCGGGCGCGGCATCCATGTCGACGACGCCATGGTGACCTCGGACGAGGCGATCCTCGCGCTCGGCGAATGCGCCGAGCATGACGGCATGTGCTACGGCCTCGTCGCGCCGCTCTACGACATGGCGAAAGTCGCCGCCGCCACGCTGGCCGGCGACACCGCCGCCTACGCCCGCACCGAGACGGCGACCAAGCTCAAGGTCACCGGCGTCGACCTCTACTCGGCCGGCGATTTCGCCGAGGGCGAGGGCCGCGACGAGATCGTGTTCCGCGACCCCGCCCGCGGCGTCTACAAGCGCCTCGTGCTGGAGGGCGAGCGCCTGGTCGGCGCGGTCATGTACGGCGACACCACCGACGGCCCCTGGTTCTTCGGCCAGATCAAGGACGGGACCGACGTCTCGGCCATGCGCGACACCCTGATCTTCGGCCCCACGATCGCGGGAGGAGCCCCGCTGGACCCTATGGCGGCCGTTGCAGCCTTGCCGGATGACGCTGAGGTCTGCGGCTGCAACGGCATCTCCAAGGGCCGCATCACCGCCGCCATCGCCGGCGGCGCCACCACGCTCGACGCCGTGCGCGCCACGACCAAGGCCTCGTCCTCCTGCGGCACCTGCACCGGGCTGGTCGAGCAGCTGATGGCCGTCACCCTCGGCGACGGGTTCGAGATGCCCGCGGCCAAGCCGATATGCGGCTGCACGGATCTCACGCACGAGGACGTCCGCCGCCTGATCAAGGCCCGCGCACTCAAGTCGATGCCCGCGGTCTGGCAGGAGTGCGGCTGGAAGACCTCCTGCGGCTGCCATGTCTGCCGCCCGGCGCTCAACTACTACCTGCTGGCCGACTGGCCGCTCGAGTATCGCGACGACCCGCAGAGCCGCTTCGTCAACGAGCGCAACCACGCCAACATCCAGAAG
>JBCBPG010000361.1:0-5172 GCA_039820865.1 Pseudomonadota bacterium | reverse complement strand
GGCGCGGCCACGCGCGGCCGTAAGACCGCCCCGGATGGCCCTGATCCGGGCGGGGAGCCGGGCGGACGACCGTTGCGCGGCACGGGCAGACAGCGTTCGGAGATTGGTCACCCGGACGTGCCTACACTGACGCAGGGCAGGCAGGCACGAGGCCCCAGGACAGGCGATCAGCGCCGCCGGCGCCCCGGCTTGACGCTGCGGGCGTGGAAGGCGGGGGGCTTATCGGCGATCCAGGCGATGAAACGCGCGATCCGGGGGTGGGCCTGCAGCGCCTCGATGCTGGCATAGTCGCGCGCCAGTTCCGCCTCGGTCAGGCTGGCATGGATCTCGTTATGGCAGATCTGGTGCAGCAGCACGGTCGGCCCGTGGCGCCCGCCCTTGAGCTTGGGCACCAGGTGATGGAGCGAGGCCCTCGCGTGATCGGGGATCGGCCGGCCGCAGAGTGGGCATTGAGGGGAACACCGGGGCGGCGGCCCGCCGATACCGCCCTCCGGGACAGGCCCGGGCACACCCGCGCGCCCCGCCCGTCGGCTGCCCGTTGCCCTCCGCCGCGCCATGTCCGGGACCATAGCCGCAGACCGCAGGGCGACTAGGTCCGCCGGCCGCCCGGAGAGACGACATGATGTCACCGGCCGCAGACCCCGGCTGCAGCACCCGGCCGCAGCACCCCGGCCGCTGGGCCGTGGTCGTCGGAGGGTGCGCCCGGCCGCCCCCGGAGCCCGGTCGCGACGGCCGCCCGCTGAGTGTGGGCCTCGAGATCGAACTCGCCGGGACCGACGCGGCGCTTGTGGCCGCGCCTGTGCCGGGCGAAAAGAACGGCGTGCGTCCGACCCGGCACCGACCCGGCACTGGCCCGGCACTGACTCGGCACCGGCGCCTGCCCGACTGCCGGATCGACGGGCCGGGCCGGGCCGGGCCGGGTTGCACTGGCCGACCGGGCGCGCCGGATCGCGGTCGAGCGGCTGGCCGGGGAAGGCGCGCCCTCCCGCCGCGGCGGGGCCGCAGGGCGGGATCGAGGCACGCCTCGGGCGCATCCGCGACGCGCGGCGGGGGCGGTGCCCCTGAAGCGGAGACCGCGCGCGCCGCGGGGAGGGAGACGGACGATGGCAGGGACGATGGCCCCCGTGGCGGAGGGGGAGCCCGGGAAGCGCGCCGGCAAGGACGCCGGAGAGAGCCCCGGGAAGAACGCCGGGGCAGCTCCGCTCGGCGACGTGACGCTCCAGACCATCGCGATGCCCGCCGACACCAATGCCAACGGCGACATCTTCGGTGGCTGGCTGATGGCGCAGATGGACCTCGGCGCCTCGGTCATGGCGCGACAGCGCGCCCGCGGGCGCGTGGCCACGGTCGCGGTCGACCGCATGACCTTCCTCAAGTCCGTGCAGGTTGGCGACGTGGTCTCGATCCATGCCAGCATGCAGCGCGAGGGGCGCACCTCGATGACGATTGGCATCCAGGTCTGGATCACCCGCCAGCCCTCGGGCGCGCATCTCCAGGTGACCGAGGCAACCTTCACCTTCGTCGCGATCTCGGACGAGGGCCGCCCCCGGCCCCTGCCCTGAGCGACCCCGCCCGCATGACCGCCAGCGCCGACAGCGCCAGCCCGAACGCCGCCGGTCCCGGTACCGCCAGCCTGCCGCTCACCGGCGCGCCACGTCTGGCGGGCGAGGGGGTCGAGTGGGCGATCGAGCCCGGCCTCGCGCCCTATCCGGAGACGGTCGCGGCGATGGAGGCGCGGGTCGGTGCGATCGCGCGGGGCGAGGCGGCCGAGCGGCTGTGGCTGGTCGAACATCCCGCGCTCTATACAGCCGGCAGTTCGGCCCGGCCCGAGGACCTGCGCGAGCCTGGCCGCTTTCCCGTCCATGCCGTGCGCCGCGGCGGGCAGTACACCTATCACGGGCCCGGCCAGCGGGTGGTCTACGTGATGCTGGACGTGGGCAGGCGCGGGCGCGACGTACGTCGCTTCGTCGCCCGGCTCGAGGCCTGGGTGATCGCGGCGCTGGCCGAGTTCGGCGTCGAGGGACAGATCCGGCCGGGGCGTGTCGGCGTCTGGGTCGAGCGGCCGGCACGCGCGCCCCGCCCCGGCGAGACGGTGGCCGAGGACAAGGTCGCCGCCATCGGCGTGCAGCTCAGGCGCTGGGTGAGCTTCCATGGCCTGGCGATCAACGTCGAGCCGGACCTGGCGCATTTCGAGGGCATCGTGCCCTGCGGCATCACGGGGCACGGGGTGACCAGCCTGGTGGATCTGGGCCTGCCGATCACCATGGCCGAGCTCGATGCCGCGCTGCTGGCCACGGTGGACCGCCTGTTCGACGGATAGCGGCTTCTGTGCCGTTTCGTCACTGTTCACGGTTTCCGGGCGCAACCAGCGGGTTGGAGCGCGGAGCGTGATCGCCGAAGGTCAGGTCGGCACTTACGTGTCGCGCCGGCTTTCCGGTAAGACGGTGACGGCGGCCGGGAACTGGCCGCGCGACCATGCAGGGAGAGACCCATGAAGCGAGCGATGATGGCGGTGGCCGTTGCGGCGGCCGCTCTGGCCGGCGGCCAGGCGATGGCGCAGGACGCGGCGGCGGGCAAGAAGGTGTTCAACCAGTGCCGCGCCTGCCACGTGGTGGACAAGGAGCAGAACCGTGTCGGCCCGCACCTCGTCGGCATCGTCGGCCGGCCGGTCGGCTCGATCGATGGCTACAAGTACTCGAGCGCGATGACGGGCTGGGGCGAGGGCAAGACCTGGACCGTCGAGCAGCTGACCGAGTACCTGGCCGATCCCAAGGGTGTCGTTCCCGGCACCAAGATGGCCTATCGCGGCGTCAAGAAGGAAGCCGACCTGGCCAACCTGATCGCCTATCTTGAGGCGCCCGGCAGCTGAGGCCGCCCCTTCGGCATCCCGCGCGCCCCCGGCGCAGCGGGTGCCCCCGCACGGGCCTCGCGGCCCGTGCATCGCCCACCCGCTGCCCCGGGGCCCGGTCCGGCCCAGGGGGGACGGCCGGCACCGCCGTCAGGAGCCGAGGCCCCGGGCGATCTCGACATAGGTCTCGAGGCGCTGGTCGGCGCTGCCGGGCATGTCCTCGGCCGCGATCCGGTCCAGACCCTCGAGGCTGCCGCCCACCACCACCAGCCCGATCATGCCCGTGCCGTAGTGGGGCAGGCACTTGTAGGCGTAGGCGCCGGGCACGGCGAACTCGACGGTGATCTCCTGGTTGATCCGGCCCCGCCAGGGCTCGGCCCCCTCGGGGATGAGGCCGTCGATCGACTGGGCGTTGTGGCCGTTGGTCGTCGGCACGAACTGCACCCGGTCGCCGGGCTCGACCGACAGCACCGGCGGGTCGAAGACCATGATGCCGTGATCGGGGTGGCGGTTGAGCATGCGGACGACGTGGATCTCGCCGGTCGCGCCACCCGCCTCTGCCCTCTCGCCCACCTGCTCGCCCACCTGCTCGCCCACCTGCTCGCCCGCCGCCTCGACCCGCGCCGCGCCGGCCGCGACGGTGAGGATCGCCAGCGCCGGGGCGAGTGCCCGCAACCGGGTGATCGCTGGAGCCTGTCCCATCGTCTCCTCCTCGCCGGCCGCGTCATTCTGTCCGTCGTGCTGCGCGGCCTGCTCCACTCCTACCCCATCGTGGGGCCGGTACCACCATGGCGCGCGTCACCTCTTGGTCAGTGGCCGGTGCGCAGGCGCCCGGACGCCGTCCGGCGGCGGCAGCGCAGGGCCGGCGCAGGGCCGGCGCGGGAGTGGGCGCGGGCGCGGGCAGGCCGCGGGCTGGGGGGCGGGTAGGGGCTTAAGGTCGCGCCCTCGGCTGTTGCAGTTGGCAACTCCGCGCGCTACCCCACGCGTGAGATAGGAGGCCGTCCCGCCTCCCGGAAAGGAGTCAGTGATGGCCGACGCGGCAGTGCATGCCCCCGACCACGGCAAGCCCGATTTCTTCACCCGCTGGTTCTGTTCGACGAACCACAAGGATATCGGCATCCTCTACCTGATCACGGCCGGTATCGTCGGCCTGATCTCGGTCGCCTTCACCATGTACATGCGCCTCGAGCTGATGGAGCCGGGCGTCCAGTACATGACGATGGACGACGGTGTGACGCCCAACGGCCACATCTGGAACGTCATGGTCACGGCGCACGGCGTGCTGATGATGTTCTTCGTCGTGATCCCGGCGCTGTTCGGCGGTTTCGGCAACTATTTCATGCCGCTGCAGATCGGCGCGCCGGACATGGCGTTCCCGCGGCTGAACAACCTCAGCTACTGGCTGTTCGTCGCCGGCTCGTCGCTGGCGATCCTCTCGGTCTTCGTGCCGGGCGGGAACGGGCAGGCGGGCGCGGGCGTCGGCTGGGTGCTCTATGCGCCGCTCTCTACGACCGAGGCGGGCATGGCGACCGATTTCGCGATCTTCGCGGTGCACCTCTCGGGCGCCTCGTCGATCCTGGGCGCGATCAACATCATCACGACCTTCCTGAACATGCGCGCGCCGGGCATGAGCCTGATGAAGGTGCCGCTCTTCGCCTGGTCGATCTTCATCACCGCCTTCATGATCCTGCTGGCGCTGCCGGTGCTGGCCGGTGCGATCACGATGCTGCTGACCGACCGCAACTTCGGCACGGCGTTCTTCGACCCGAGCCAGGGCGGTGACCCGGTGCTCTACCAGCACATCCTGTGGTTCTTCGGGCACCCGGAGGTCTACATCCTGATCGTGCCCGCCTTCGGCATCGTCAGCCACGTGATCTCGACCTTCTCGAAGAAGCCGATCTTCGGCTACACCGGCATGGTCTTCGCCATGGTGGGCATCGCGGTGCTGGGCTTCGTCGTCTGGGCGCACCACATGTACACGGTCGGCATGTCCAAGAACGCGCAGGCGTACTTCATGCTGGCGACCATGGTCATCGCGGTGCCGACGGGCATCAAGATCTTCTCCTGGATCGCGACGATGTGGGGCGGCGTGCTCGACCTGCGCACCCCGATGCTCTGGGCGATCGGCTTCCTGTTCCTGTTCACGGTGGGCGGTGTGACCGGCATCGTGCTGGCGCAGGCCGGTATCGATCGCGCCTATCACGACACCTACTATGTCGTGGCGCACTTCCACTACGTGATGTCACTGGGTGCCGTCTTCGGTATCTTCTGCGGCATCTACTACTGGATCGGCAAGATGTCGGGCCGGCAGTACCCGGAGCTCT
>JBCBPG010000360.1:0-5177 GCA_039820865.1 Pseudomonadota bacterium | reverse complement strand
GGCTACGGCGAGGTCACCGTCCTCCTCGGCCCCAAGGCCGACCGCGCGGTGATCGAGGCCGAGCAGGCGCTGGCCGAGGCGGTCCTGGCCGCCACCGGCGACGCCGCGCCCCGCCTCCGCCTGGTCGATCCGGCCGAGCCCGACGCACTGGCCGAGGTACTGCGTGGCCCGGTCCCCGCCCCCACCGGCGTCGAGCCGATCATGGCCGCGGGCGGGCGGCGCGACGGCACCCGCCTCGCCGCCACCGCGCTCGCCACCGCCGGTGGCCGCGCGCTGCCCGCGGCGCCCCTGCCCCTGCCCGAGGGCGCGCCCTATGGCGCCGTCCTGGTGAACACCGATACCTGCACGCTCTGCCTGGCCTGCGCGGGCCTCTGCCCCACGGGCGCGCTGATGGACAATCCCGACAGCCCCGAGCTGAGCTTCCGCGAGAGCGCCTGCATCCAGTGCGGCATCTGCGCCAATGTCTGCCCCGAGACCGCGATCACGCTGGAGCCCCGCCTCGACCTGACCGACGCCGCCTTCAAGCCGGTCGTCAAGAAGGCCGAGGAGCCCTTCGCCTGCATCGAATGCGGCGCGCTCTTCGGCGTCAGATCCACCGTCGAGCGGATCATCGCCAAGCTGCAGGGCAACCACGCGATGTTCACCAACTCGGACAATGCGCGGCTGATCCAGATGTGCGACGACTGCCGGGTGAAGGCGCAGTTCCGCGCGCCCTCGAACCCCTTCGCCGCCGCCGATCGCCCCCGCACCCGCACCACCGAGGACTATCTCGACGAGCGGGGCGACACGTGAGCGCCGCCGTACCTGGTCCTGTCACCGGCATCGGCGGCTTCTTCTTCCGCGCGGCCGACCCGGAGGCGCTGTCCGCCTGGTACGCCCGCCACCTCGGCATCGCCGCGGGCGGGCCCTGGATGCAGGCGGCCGGTCCCACGATCTTCGCCCCCCACCCGGCCGATACCGGCTATTTCGGCCGGCCCGAACAGGGCTGGATGCTGAACCTGCGCGTCGGCGATCTCGACGCGACGCTGGCCACGCTGGCCGAGGCCGGCATCCCCGCCGAGACGCGGCCCGACGAGTGGGACGGCCCGCATGGCCGCTTCGCCCGCATCCACGATCCCGAGGGCAACCCGATCGAGCTCTGGCAGCCGCCAGCCGCCGAACCGGTGCCCGTCGACCCCATGCCCGCCCAGGAGTGAGACGATGACCGACGACGCGTTCAACATGTCGATGCGCAAGTTCCTCAAGCAGGTGGGCGTCACCTCGCAGCAGGAGATCGAGAAGGCGATGCGCGCGGCCTCGCCCGCGGGCCCCGTGCGCGCCCGCGTCGTGCTCTCGATCCCCGAGATCGGGCTCGAGCATGTCGTCGAGGGCGAGATCGCCACCGGCGGGGACCAGGCATGAGCGTCACCCGCGACGACGTCGTCGCCGCCCTCTCCAGGATCGTCGATCCCGGCCAGGGCCGCGACATCGTGACCGCCGACATGGCCAAGGCGATCAGCGTGGCCTCGGGCGACGCCGGCGCCAGGGTCAGCTTCGTGATCGAGGTCGACCCCGCCAAGGGCGAGGCGATGGAGCCCGTGCGCGCCGCCGCCCAGGCCGCCGTCGAGGCGCTGCCCGGCGTCGCCGGCGTCTCGGCCGTGCTGACCGCCCATTCCGGCCCCGGCCAGGCGGCTCCTGCCGCGCCGCAGGCCCGCAGCCTGCCAAAAGGCCCGCCGCCCGAGCTCAACATCGGCCGGCGCAAGCCCTCGGCCCCTGCGGACAAGCGCATCGCCGGCGTCGACCGGGTGATCGCCATCGCCTCCGGCAAGGGGGGCGTCGGCAAGTCGACCGTCTCGGCCAACCTCGCCGTGGCACTGGCGGCCAAGGGCCAGCGCGTCGGCCTGCTGGACGCCGATGTCTACGGCCCCTCGCAGCCGCGCATGCTCGGCATCGCCGGCCGCCCGTCCTCACCCGACGGCAAGATCATCCTGCCGCTGCGCAACCACGGCGTCACGGCGATGTCGATCGGCTTCATGGTGCCCGAGGGCGAGGCCGTCGTCTGGCGCGGTCCGATGCTGATGGGCGCGCTGCAGCAGATGCTGGGCCAGGTCCAGTGGGGCCGGCTCGACGTGCTGCTGGTCGACCTGCCGC
The DNA here is from genome assembly GCA_039820865.1 of Pseudomonadota bacterium. Classification (GTDB taxonomy): domain Bacteria; phylum Pseudomonadota; class Alphaproteobacteria; order Rhodobacterales; family Rhodobacteraceae; genus Thermohalobaculum. The sequence goes on along the minus strand of JBCBPG010000360.1, from coordinate 3,047 downwards.
CCGGCACCGGCGACGTGCAGCTCACGCTCAGCCAGAAGGCCGAGGTCACGGGCGCCGTCATCGTCTCGACGCCCCAGGACATCGCGCTGCTCGACGCGCGCAAGGCGATCAACATGTTCGAGAAGACCGAGGTCCCGATCCTTGGCGTCATCGAGAACATGGCCACCTTCTGCTGCCCGAACTGCGGGCACGAGACGGCGATCTTCGGCCATGGCGGCGCGCGGGCCGAGGCCGAGCGGATCGGCGCACCCTTCCTCGGCGAGATCCCGCTCGACCTCGCGATCCGCGAGGCGGGCGACGGCGGCGCACCGATCGTCGCCGCCAAGCCCGCCAGCCCCCAGGCCCGCGCCTTCCTCGACGTGGCCGACAACCTGCTCGGGGTGACTGGCTCATGAGCGCGCTGCCCGAGGGTCTGGTGGCGCCCGGCAGCGCGCCCCTCTTCCCGCCGCGGCTGCGGGGCGAGGAGGCGCGGCCCGGCGAGGACGTGCTCGACCGCGCGGCCCAGCGGGCGGCGCTCGGCATCGATCCGGGCCTCATCGTCTGGCGCGCGGGCGGCGAGACGGTGGAGGCCGCCGTCGTCCTCGCCCCCGAGGTGCCGCTGGAACGGGCCATGGGCGCCGTCCTCGCCGTCGCCAACGGCCTCGGCGACGCCATCGGCGCCCTCGCGCCGCCCGAGGTCGCCGTTCACTTCGACTGGCCCGACGGGCTGCGCGTGAACGGCGCGCGGGCCGGAGGCTTCCGCGCCCGCGCCTCGACCGACGACCCGGCCGCCGAACCCGACTGGCTGGCCATCGCCATCCGCGTCGACCTGCTGCCGCCCGTGCCCCCAACCGGCGACGTCGCCACCGACGCCACCGGCCTCTATGCCGAGGGCTGCGGCGAGATCGCTGCCGTGCCGCTCATCGAAAGCTGGTCGCGCCACATGCTGGTCTGGCTCAATCGCCTCGAGGACGACGGGCTCGCGCCCGTCCACCGCGACTGGCGCGCCCGCGCCTGGGGCATGGGCGAGGACCTGGCGGCGGGCGGCACCTTCATGGGCCTCGACGAGCATGGCGGCCAGCTGGTCCGCCACAAGGACCGTACCGAGCTCCGCCCCCTCACCACGATGCTCGCCCGATGAGCGCCCCTCCGACCAGCGCGGTCCATACGCCGGTCATGCCCGAGGGTCCGCTGACGCTGGCACGCACCCTCCGCTTCGACGCCTCGGACGAGAACGTCTTCGACCCCGCAGCCGAGCCGGGCGAATGGGCGATCTCGGGCGCCTTCGCCTTCTCGAACCTCGCCGAGGCCGACCTGGCCGGGCCCGTCCGCCAGGCCTTTGCCAACGGCTGGCTGGGGCTCGAGAGCTTCGGGCGCGCCACCTTCGTCGCCACCGCGCCGATCGAGCCGTCCGAATACGCCGCCCAGGTCGAGATCCTCGCCGCCCATTTCGTCGCGCAGTACGGCGCACCCGATCTCGATGCCGCCCGCCCGGTCGCGGCCGAGGAGCTCGCCTTCATGGCCTCGATCTGCGCCGATCACGACGCGAACACCCTGCTGGTCGTCGAACGCAGCCTCGTCGAGGCCGGCGTGAACGAGGCCTTCCGCGCGATCCGCCCGCGCGAGGCGACGCTCGACCTCGTCGCCGTCCACGGCAGCGCCGACCCGGACTGAGCGCGGGTCCCGGGATCGCGCATCCTTGCGCTATCTCAACCGGGCCCTGCAACCCACGGACGCAGAACGCCAATCGACGGTTGCATCCGCGCCCCTTGCCCCGGTCATGACATCTTGTCGCCACCTCGGCCCGCATCCTTCCCGCCATCGGATCGGGGGCGCGTGGCGGCAATAGGCCCGCGGGCACCCGGCCTTGGGGAAACACCGGGGAGAGGGTGATGAAGCTTCTGCGCGTGGGCGCGGCGGGCGCCGAACGGCCAGCCATGCTGGACCAGGAGGGACGGCTGCGCGACCTCTCGGGCCATGTGCACGACATCGCCAACGGCACGCTGTCGCCCTCGGGGCTGGCGGCGCTGCGCGCGCTGGACCCCTCGACGCTGCCGGAGATCACCAACGGCCGCCGGCTCGGCCCCTGCGTCGGCGGCGTGGGCAAGGTGGTCTGCGTCGGTCTCAACTACACCGACCATGCCGAGGAGATGGGCCTCGCCCGCCCCGACGAGCCGGTGATCTTCGCCAAGGCGGTCACCAGCCTCGCGGGCGCCGAGGACGACCTCGTGCTGCCACCGGGCGCCGAGGCGCTGGACTACGAGGTCGAGCTTGCCATCGTGATCGGCACCAAGGCGCGCTTCGTCTCGCCCGCCGCCGCGCCCGCGCACATCGCCGGCTACGCGACCTTCATCGACTACAGCGAGCGCACCGACCAGATCCGCCGCGGCGGGCAGTGGATCAAGGGCAAGAGCCATGACGGCTTCGGCCCGCTCGGCCCCTGGTTCGTGACCGCCGACGAGGTCGAGGACCCGGGCGACCTGGCGCTGACGCTGAGCGTCAACGGCCAGCCACGCCAGCAGGGCCACACCGGGCGCATGATCTTCGGCGTGGCCGAGATCGTGTCCTATGTCAGCCGCTTCATGACGCTGATGCCGGGCGACGTGATCCCGACGGGCACGCCGCCCGGCGTCGCCTCGGGCATGTCGCCGCCGGCCTGGCTGCAGCCGGGCGACGAGGTCGCCGCCGAGGTCCACGGCCTCGGCCGCCAGACCCAGCGCATCATCCCCGCCCACGCGTGACGGGGGCCCGTCAGGGCCCTGCCCACCCACGACAGGTTAGGCCCCTGAACGTGAACATCCAGCGAACACGCTGACCGGCGGGACGCTACGGGGCGTCCTGCCGGGCTGTCGCCTGGCGCCCGACGGTGGCGAGGGCAGAGCGCGCCGGGAGCCACGCTGCGCCCTGTTCAGGCCCAGGGGCGCTTCGTCGCCGCAAAGGCATCCCAGCGGGCGACGGCTTCGGCCCAGACATGGTCCGCGGCGGCGTTCGACGCGCCGATCAGCCGGCCGGCGGCGCGCTGGGCGGTCGGATCGTCGGCGCCCGGTCCACCCTCGGTGAGGAACAGC
>JBCBPG010000359.1:0-5190 GCA_039820865.1 Pseudomonadota bacterium | reverse complement strand
TCGCCTTCCTCGGGCTGATGTGGGGCTTCATGCCGGCCCTCATCGAGACGCTGAACATCGCGCTGGTGGCCACGCTGGTCGGCGGCTTCTTCGCCTGCATCGCGGCGTTCCTGTCGACCCGCACGCTCGATGTCCCGGGCCCGGTCGTCACCATCGCGCGGCGCGTGATGGACATCATGCGCGCCTTCCCCGAGCTCATCATCGCGCTCTTCCTGATCTTCGTGCTCGGCACCTCGCCCGTGCCCGCGATGATCGCCGTGGCGTTCCACACCGTCGGCGCGCTCGGCAAGCTGTTCTCCGAGGTGGTCGAGAACATCGATCCAAAGCCCGTCGAGGGGCTCAAGGCCACCGGCGCCTCCTGGACCCAGCGCATCCGCTTCGCCGTGCTGCCGCAGGTGGCGCCGAACTTCCTCAGCTACTTCCTGCTCCGCCTCGAGATCAACGTGCGCGCCTCGGCGATCCTGGGCTTCGTCGGCGCGGGCGGCATCGGGACCGAGCTTCGCCGCACCATCGGCTGGGGCCAGGGCTCGGGCGACGAGACGGCGGCGCTCTTCGTGCTGCTGTTCCTGTCGATCGTCGTCATCGACCAGTTCTCGTCCTGGGCGCGGGCCAGGCTTGCCGGTGGCGCCGGCCATGGAGGCGGGGCATGAGCGCGACCGATACCGCGGGCCCGCCGCCCATCGAGGACGTGCTGGCCAGCGTCCGCCGCCGGCGCACGGTGACCTTCTCGATCCTCGGGGCGATCCTGCTCTACCTGCTCTATGCGCTGGTGGCGCTCGACGTGCCGGGGCTGGTCTCCTCGGCCCGGCCCGAGCGGGCGCTGCTCCTCGGCACCGACAGCGTCGCCTACAAGGTGCATGTCGAGAAGAACCTCCGCCGCGGGGGCCTGGAGATCTCGGTCGAGGGCGAGCGCCGCGCGGTCTACGACGATCCCCCGCCCTGGGTCGTCCCCGACGGCAGCGACGCCACCGTCGACCTCGACGAGGGTTACGGCGTCGAGATCCGCGGCCGCACCGCCCTCTTCACCGTCCCCGAGTATGGCGTGATCGAGGCCGAGGCGCATGACGACGGCGTCACCACGCGCCTGCCCGACGGCGCCGTGATCGGCGCGGTCACGCCCGACGGTCTGGTCACGACGCTCCCCGACGGCAGCGAGATCCGCCATCTCGACGACGACATGCTGCAGACCGTCGCCCCCGATGGCAGCGTGACCGACCATCCCGACAACACGCAGCTCGAGGCGATCCTGCCGGCGGGCCTCGCGCCCGAATGGCTCGACCTCGACACCCGCAAGACCGAGGCGCGCCCCACCATCGGCCGCCGCCTCCAGGTCACGCGAACCCGGATCGAGGTGCACAAGTACTTCTTCGGCTGGGAGAACTTCTGGTTCGACTTCGACCATCCGCTGAACGGCAGGTCGTGGGGCGAGCTGGCCGGCCTCGCCACCTCGTCCGAGCGGCTGGACCCCGACATGTCCAACGCCGCCTACATCGCCAACGGGTTCTGGTACAATCAGGGCTGGCAGCACGGCCATGTCTTCGTCGCGCTGCTCGAGACGATCCTGATGGCGGTGCTGGGCACGATGACGGCGGTGCTGGTCGGCCTGCCGCTCGCCTTCCTGGCCGCGCGCAACTTCACGATCTCGCTGCCGGCGCTGTTCGTCGTGCGCCGGCTCTTCGACTTCCTGCGCGGCGTCGACAGCCTCATCTGGTCGCTGATCTTCATCCGCGCCTTCGGCCTCGGCCCGCTCACCGGCGCGCTGGCCATCGCCTTCACCGACACCGGCACCCTGGGAAAGCTGTTCTCCGAGGCGCTGGAGAACATCGACAACCGCCAGGTCGAGGGCGTGCGCGCGACGGGTGCCGGGCGGCTCCAGCGCTACCGCTACGGCGTGATCCCGCAGCTGATGCCCGTCTTCATCAGCCAGGGGCTCTACTACCTCGAGAGCAACATGCGCTCGGCCACCGTGATCGGCGCGCTCGGCGCCGGCGGGATCGGGCTGGTGCTGGTCGAGACGCTGCGCACCTCGCGCGACTGGGAGAACACGCTCTACATCATCATCCTGACGCTGGTGATGGTGATCGCGATGGACAACCTGTCCTCCTGGCTGAGACGCCGCCTGATCCAGGGCAGCTGACCCCACGGTGCGGCCGAGGCACCCTGCGGGCCAGGCGGCGCAGGGTGCGTGAAACGCACCGCGGACCCGATCCACCGAGGACCCCATGGCCCGCTTCACCGAAACCCCCGAGATCCAGGAAGGCTGCGCGGTCGAGAACGCGACCCTCGGCCCCTATACCCAGCTCTGCACCGGCACGCGGCTCCTGCACTCGACCCTCGGCGCCTACTCCTATGCCGAGCGGTTCTGCGACATCGCCAACGCCACCATCGGCAGGTTCGTCAACATCGCCAGCTACGCCCGCATCGGCGCGACCGACCACCCGATGCACCTCGCCTGCCAGCACCACATGCTCTACCGCTCGGCCAGCTACTGGGACGATGTCGAGGACTGGGCCGACTTCTTCGCGGCCCGCCGCGCCCGGCGCGTCGAGATCGGCCATGACGTCTGGATCGGCCACATGGCGATGGTGAAGCCCGAGGTCACGGTGGGCCACGGCGCCGTCATCGGCGCGGGCGCGGTGGTCACCCGCGACGTCCCCCCCTACGCCATCGTCGCCGGCAACCCCGCCCGCAAGCTCCGCGACCGCCACCCGCCCGCGATTGCCGAGCGCCTGATCGCTCTCGCCTGGTGGGACTGGGACCACGCCCGCCTCCGCAGCGCCCTCGACGACCTCCGCACCCTCCCCGCCGAAGCCTTCCTCGACCGTCACGGCGGCTGAGCGTCCACGACGCGGAGAACGGGGCGGGTCAAGGATCGCCGCAGGCGACGGGCGCAGCCCGCCTGTCCTTGAGGCGCCCCGTTCTGCGCCCACGCTGATCCGCGTCCCCTTTGAGGCTTCAAAGGGGACTGCCAAGCGGCGAGCGTCCCCTTCCTCTTCTCAGGCGATCGCCCACCCTACGATCGGCAGCGCGACGTCGACGCGAGAGACCCCGCAGGGTGCATCGCGGCGACCAGCCGCGATTCCGCGTCACTCGCCCATGAGGCGGGGCAGCGCGGCGGCATGGGCCTCGGCGAGGTCGGCGAGGGCGAGGCCGTGGGCGCCGAGGCGGACGGTCCCGCCACCCGCGCGGCCGACCCGGCGGACGGGCACGCCCGCCTCCAGCGCGAGGGCGACGAGCCGGTGCAGATCGTCCTCGCGCGCGGCCAGCAGGTAACGCGCCTGGTCCTCGCCGAAGAACCAGGCGAGCGGCGCGAGCTCGCCATGCGCCTCGATCTCGACACCGGTCCCGGCGGCCAGCGCCATCTCTGCCGCCGCCACCGCCAGCCCGCCGTCGGAGAGGTCGTGAACGGCCGTCACCAGCCCCTCGGCGGCGAGGCGGCGCACGAGCTCGCCGGCCGCCCGCTCGACCTCGAGGTCCACGGGCGGCGGCGCTCCCTCGGCCCGGCCCTCCAGCTCCGCCAGCAGCGCCGACTGGCCGAGATGGCCGACCGTCGCCCCGAGCAGCACCAGCGCATCGCCCTCGCCCGGTGCCATCCGCACCACGCGGTCGAGGTCGTCGATCAACCCCACCGCGCCGATCGTCGGCGTGGGCAGGATCGCGCGCCCCTCGGTCTCGTTGTAGAGCGAGACGTTGCCGCCCGTGACCGGCATGTCCAGCGCCGTCGAGGCCGCCCCTATCCCCCGGATGCAGCCGACGAACTGCCCCATGATCGCGGGCTTCTCGGGATTGCCGAAATTCAGGTTGTCGGTGATCGCCAGCGGCCGCGCGCCGGTGGCCGAGAGGTTGCGATAGGCCTCGGCCACCGCCTGCGCGCCGCCGGTCTCAGGGTCCGCGAGGCAGTAGCGCGGCGTCACGTCCGCCGTCAGCGCCAGGCCCCGGTTGGTGCCGTGGATGCGCACCACGGCCGCGTCCGCGCCCGGGCGCACCACCGTATCGGCCATCACCATGTGGTCGTACTGCTCCCACACCCAGGCGCGCGAGCCGAAATTCGGCCGCTCCATCAGCCGGATCAGCGCCGAGGCCGGGTCGATCCCGGGCAGCGGCCCCAGCGGCGGCGGGGGCGCCGGGGCCTCGTGCGGCCGGTCGTATTCCGGCGCCGTGCCCGACAGCGCCGCCAGCGGCAGGTCGGCCTTCAGCGCACCCCGATGGGTGACGCGAAAGCGGTCCTCGGCGACCGTGTGTCCGACGATGGCGAAGTCCAGGTCCCACTTGTCGAAGATCGCCCGCGCCTGCGGCTCCTTGTCCGGGCGCAGCACCATGAGCATGCGCTCCTGGCTCTCCGACAGCATCATCTCGTAGGCCGACATCGCCGTCTCGCGGCAGGGCACGGCGTCGAGGTCGAGCGCAACGCCGAGCCCCCCCTTGTCCCCCATCTCGACCGCCGAGCAGGTGAGGCCGGCGGCCCCCATGTCCTGGATCGAGATCACCGCGCCCGAGGCCATGAGCTCGAGGCAGGCCTCCAGAAGCCGCTTCTCGGTGAACGGGTCGCCGACCTGGACGGTGGGCCGCTTCTCCTCGGCGTCCTCGCCGAACTCGGCCGAGGCCATGGTCGCGCCCCCCACCCCGTCGCGCCCCGTCTTGGCGCCGAGATAGACGACCGGCATGCCGACGCCCGAGGCCGCCGACAGGAAGATCTCGTCCGCCCGCGCGATCCCGACCGCCATCGCGTTCACCAGGCAGTTGCCGTCATAGGCCCCGTGGAAGCGCAGCTCGCCCCCCACCGTCGGCACGCCGAAGGCGTTGCCATAGCCGCCGATCCCCTGCACCACGCCCGCCAGGAGCCGCCGCGTGTTCGGGTTCTCCGGCGCGCCGAAGGAGAGCGCGTTGAGGCACGCCACCGGCCGCGCGCCCATGGTGAAGACATCGCGCAGGATGCCGCCCACCCCCGTCGCCGCACCCTGGTAGGGCTCGATGAAGCTCGGGTGGTTGTGGCTCTCCATCTTGAAGACGCAGGCCAGCTCGTTGCCCTCGGCATCGGGCCCGATCGCGACGACGCCCGCGTTCTCGCCCGGCCCGTGGATCACCTGCGGGCCGGTGGTCGGCAGCGTCCGCAGCCAGCGCTTCGAGGACTTGTAGGAACAGTGCTCGTTCCACATGGCCGAGAAGATGCCGAGCTCGGTGAAGCTCGGC
>JBCBPG010000358.1:0-5217 GCA_039820865.1 Pseudomonadota bacterium | reverse complement strand
CGGGGCTGAACGCACAGGCCGGTCCCGCTAGCGCGCTTGCCGACCTGACTGCGTCAGGTCTCGCGCTCTAGCCTATTTTGATTGCCGCATTTTCTTGTCGCCAGACTGAGTCAGTCTGGCTGGAAAATGCTCTAGCCCAGGAGCATCCGGCGCTTGGCCGCGACCGCCTCGCGGCGCGACTGTTCGATGCCCTTGCGGAACGAGGTCTCGACGAAGTCGAGATGGGCATTCGAGGCGGCCTCGGCCGCGTCCGCGTCGCCCGCGATGATCGCCCGGCCGATGGCGAGGTGCTGGTCCAGCAGCTTGCGCCCGGTGCCGTCGATCGTGCGCAGGAAGTCGCGGTTGTAGAACACGCCCTGCCGCGTGAGGTCGTAGATCGACGCCATCATGTGGATCAGCGTGGCGTTCTGGCTGGCATCGACGATGGCGGTGTGGAACTGGATGTCGGCCTCCTTCGAGCGGGCGGTATCGCCCGCCTCCCAGGCCTCCGTCAGCGTCGCCATCAGCACCTCCAGCCGCTCGCGGTCGGACGGTGTCGCGCGCTCGGCCGCCAGACGGGCCGCGAAGGCCTCCTGTGCGCGGCGGTAGTCGAGATAGTCGAAGAAGGCCGGTTCGTGCCGGCCGTAGAGCGCCATCAGCGCCGGCATCATCGCCTTGCCGGTCAGCGGCGCGATGAAGGTGCCCTCGCCGTGGCGCGAGATCACGAGGCCGCGCTCCTCAAGCACCTGCAGGGCCTCGCGCAGCTTGGGGCGCGAGACATGGAGCGCCTCGGCCAGCTCGCGTTCGGACGGCAGGCGCCGGCCCTCCTTGAGCAGCCCCGACGCGATCATGTCCTCGATCCGGGCCACCACGGCCTCGGCAATCGATTCGTGGCCGATCGGCTCGAACAGGGCAGTCGGTGTCATCGCGGCGGTCCCCCGGTGCAGCCTTGATGGTAAATATTATTGTCCATGCTTCGGCGGCTTGCAAGAGGCAGCGTCGTCATGCCGCCAATCCCCTAGGCCATTGATATCCATCAGTCCAGACAGCTTCCGCCCCAGTAGTGCCGGGATGGTCGTTAACGCGTGACCGCCGCGGCCAGGCCAGGTGTCAACGTCGGTTGTCAGCCCAGTGGTAAACAAAATTGTTGACCTGGCAGAGTGGTAAAATTTATGAACCTCTACATCGAAGCGGGATACCGACCGGCGTCTGCCGGCGGATCACCAGACCGACCGGAGGAGACGACATGAAGAAGACCCTCACCTGCCTCGCGCTCGCGGCCAGCATGCTCACCAGCCCGCTCGCGACCCCGGCCGTGGCCGCGGACAAGCTGCTCCTGAAGACCCCGATCGCCTTTTCGACCGCGCTGCCGGGCCTCGGCTCGCCGATCCCGCGCGTCGCCGAACAGCTCGAGGTCATGTCGGGCAAGACGATCCGGATGAAGATCTACGAGCCCGGCAAGCTGGTCCCGCCCTTCGAGATCCTCGACGCCGTGTCGAGCGGCAAGATCAACTCGGGCTACACCACCGCCGGCTACTGGGCGGGCAAGATCCCGGCCGCGCCGCTGTTCTCGGCCGTGCCGTTCGGGCCCGAGGCGGGCGAGTACATGGCCTGGCTCTACTACGGCAACGGCATGTCGCTCTATCAGGAGATGTACGACCAGGCCGGCTATGACGTGAAGGTCATTCCCTGCGCGATCCTCGCCCCCGAGACCTCGGGCTGGTTCGCCACCGAGATCAACGGCCCCGAGGATCTCGACGGTCTCAAGATGCGCTTCTTCGGCCTCGGCGGCGAGGTGATGCAGCGCCTGGGCGTCGCGACATCGCTGCTGCCCGGCGGCGAGATCTTTCCGGCGCTGGAGAAGGGCGCCATCGACGCGACCGAGTTCTCGATGCCCGCGATCGACGCCCGCCTCGGCTTCCACAAGCTGGTCAAGTTCAACTACTTCCCCGGCTGGCACCAGCAGGCGACGGTCTTCGAGCTGCTGATCAACAAGGACGTCTGGGCCGAGGCCAGCGACCAGCACAAGGCGATCATCGAGACGACCTGCAAGGCCTCGATGGCCGACAGCTTCGCCGAGGGCGAGGCGATCCAGCACACGGCGCTGGTCGACAACATCGAGAACAACGGCGTGACCATCAAGCAGTGGTCGCCCGAGATGCTGGAGCTGTTCCGCGAGACCTGGGCCGAGGTCGCCGCCGAGAAGGCCGCCGAGGACGCATTCTTCGCCAAGGTGCTGGCGGACATGAACGAGTTCCGCGACGGCTACCAGATCTGGAAGGAAAACGCCTTCCTGCCGCGGCAGTAAGCGCCGCAGGGGACGGCGGCCAGGCCCGCCGTCCCGCCCCCTTCCCCCCGCCCGTTCGACACTGCTGAGGGAGCCGCAGAGACGGCCCCCGCGGAGGAGACCCCATGGCCGATGACGCGAAGACCCAGGATCCCGTCGACGTCTACGAACACATCCTCGAACACGAGGAGACCGACCGCCAGCCGATCGCCCGCGCGATCGACAAGGGCGTCAAGACCGTCGGCCACGTGGTGATGTGGGCCAATGTGCTGCTGATCGCGGCGATCTTCGCCCAGGTCGCACTGCGGTACCTCTTCAACCAGAACTACCCCAAGCTCGACGAGATCCAGTGGCACTTCTACGGCCTCGTCACGATGATCGGCATCTCCTACGCGCTGGTCACCGACAGCCATGTGCGCGTCGATCTCGTGCACATGCAGCTCAGCCAGCGGGCGCGGCGCCTGATCGAGGTCGTCGGCATCCTCACGCTGCTCACGCCTTTCATCTACCTGATGATCGACCAGGGCTACGACTACTTCTACGACAGCTTCCGGGTGAACGAGGGGTCGGACAGCCCCACGGGCCTGCCCGCGCGCTGGGCGCTCAAGGCGGTGATCCCGCTCAGCTTCGTGCTGCTGGCGCTGGCGGCCATCGCGCGGCTGATCCATGACGGGCACGCGCTGCTCTACGGACCGGCGAGCGAGCGCGAGGGCGCGTCGCTGCGGCGCGTGTTCCTGATCCTCTTCGCCTTCGGTGTCGTCGCCACCGCGCTGACCTTCCTGGTCGAGACGACCGAGGAGAAGCTGGTCATCGCGATGTTCCTCACCTTCATCGCGCTGCTCTTCACCGGCTACCCGGTCGCCTGGGTGCTGGCGGGCGTGGGCGTCGGCTATTGCGGGCTGGCATACCTCTTCGACAACGACCTGATGCTGTGGACGGGGCTGGAGAGCACCTTCACCGGGCTCGACTATCTGACGCTGGGCGCGGTGGTGAACCGGGTCTATGCGACAATGTCGAACGCGGTGCTGGTCGCGCTGCCGATGTTCATCTTCATGGGGCTGATGCTGGACGAGTCGGGCGTGGCCGAGCGGCTGATGTCCTCGATGCAGCGCCTCTTCGGCACCGTGCGCGGGGGCCTGGCGATCACGGTGACGATGATCGGCATCATCCTCGCCGCCTCGACCGGGATCATCGGCGCCTCGGTGGTGCTGCTCGGCGTGCTCTCGCTGCCCTCGATGATGCAGCAGCGCTATGCGCCGACGCTGGCGGCGGGCGTGGTCTCGGCCTCGGGCACGCTCGGCATCCTGATCCCGCCCTCGATCATGCTGGTCATCATGGCCGACCAGATGGCGCTGTCGGTGGGCGATCTCTTCATGGCGGCCGTCTTCCCCGGGATCATCCTGGGCGCGCTGTACCTGATCTACATCTTCGTCCTCGCCCAGCTTAAGGCCGATGCGGCGCCGACGCCCGAGGGCGCGGTGGCGCCCGACTGGGCGGCGGTGCGCGACGTGCTGATCGCGGTGCTGCCGACGCTGGGGCTGATCCTGGCGGTGCTGGGCTCGATCTTCGCGGGCCTGACCACGCCGACCGAGGCATCGGGCATCGGCGCGCTCGGCGCCACGCTGCTGGCGGTCGGCTATCGCAAGCTCGACTTCGCCAAGCTCTGGAACGTGCTGGTCTCGACCTTCAACACCACCGCCTACATCTTCGCGATCTTCCTCGGCGCCACGGTCTTCTCCTACGTCCTGCGCGAGCTGGGCGGCGACGAGATGATCGAGGGGATCGTCGAGGGCATCGGCCTCGGGCCCAACGGGACGGTGCTGTTCATCCTGCTGATCGTCTTCCTGCTCGGCTTCGTGCTGGACTGGATCGAGATCACGCTGATCGTGCTGCCGCTGATGCGGCCGATCGTGAACGGCCTCGGCATCGACATTCCCGGCTTCGGGGTGGTCGACGAGCCGGCGCTGATCTGGTTCGTGATCCTGGTGGCGGTGACGCTGCAGACCAGCTTCCTGACGCCGCCGGTGGGCTTCGCGCTCTTCTACCTCAAGGGCGTCTGCCCGCCCGAGATCCGGCTGAACGACATCTACCGCGGGATCATCCCCTTCGTGCTGCTCCAGCTCGCGGGCCTGGCGCTGGTGTTCCTGCTGCCCGCGCTCGCCACCTGGCTCCCCTCGGTCGCCTACTGAGGAGCGGGATCATGGACAACGACACCCTCATCCGGACCTTCACCACCATCGTCGGTCGGCGCCACGTGCTGACCGGCGCCCGGGCCACCGAGCGCTTCCGGCGCGGGTTCCGCTCGGGCGAGGGCGAGGCGCTCTGCGTCGTCCGCCCCGGCACGCTGCTGGAACAGTGGAAGGTGCTGCAGGCCTCTGTGGCGGCGGACAAGATCGTCATCATGCAGGCGGCCAATACCGGCCTGACCGAGGGGTCGACCCCCTCGGGCGACTACGACCGCGACGTGGTGCTGATCAACACGCGCCGCCTCGACCGCATCCACCTGCTCTCCGAGGGCAAACAGCTCCTGGGCTTCGCGGGGGCGACCCTCTTCGAGCTGGAACGCAAGCTGGCGCCGCTGGGGCGCGAGCCGCATTCGGTGATCGGCTCTTCCTGTATCGGTGCCTCGATCGTCGGCGGGGTCTGCAACAACTCCGGCGGCTCGCTGGTCGAGCGGGGGCCGTCCTATACCGAGATGGCGCTTTTCGCCCAGCTCGGCGCCGACGGAGAGCTGCGGCTCGTCAACCACCTCGGCCTCGACCTCGGCGAGACGGCGGAGGAGATCCTGACCCGCCTCGAGACCGGGGATTTCGACGCCGATCCGCCCGCGCCGACCAATCGCCGCTGCTCGGACACCGACTATGCCGCCCAGGTGCGCGACGTCGATGCCGACACGCCGGCGCGGTTCAACGCCGACAAGCGGCGGCTCTACGAGGCATCGGGCTGCGCGG
>JBCBPG010000357.1:0-5220 GCA_039820865.1 Pseudomonadota bacterium | reverse complement strand
TGATGATCGTGCTGGGCGTGCAGGTCGTGGCGCTGGGGCTGATCGGCGAGATCGTGATCTTCTCCTCCAGCCGCCGGATGAAGACCTTCCTGGTCGACCGCGTCGTCAGCAGCGACCCCGAGGCCGGCGACGGCAAGGACGGGAACGCCAAGAACGGGGGCGCGACCTAGCGCCGCCGGGCGCGGCCGTCAGAACAGCCTGACGGCCGACCAGTCCACCTTCTCGATATCCGGGCCGTCATGGGCGGCCAGCCAGGCGTCGGTGACGAAGGCGCGCCAGCACCGATCGCCATCGGCGATGCGCACGGGCGTGTAGGCCTCGTGGAACTCGGGCTCGAGGTAGAGGCCCTTGAACGTCACGGCGTTCGTCACCGAGAACGCCCAGGTCCAGGCATCGCGATCGCAGGGACGGTTGAACTCGGCCAGCATGTCGGGCGGGTGGCGCCAGAACACCTCGCGGTTGAAGCTGCCATGGCCGACCAGCCCGGTCTTGACCGGCGTCTCATGCGCCATCTCGACCCAGTTGAGCGCCAGCAGGTCGCGGATCGGCCCCTCGTAGGTCAGGGCGATGGCGCCGGCGGGGCCCACGCCGATCACCGTCCCGGGCGCGCGCTCCTCCATCAGCCTGCCGAAGTCCAGCCCCTGCTCGACCAGGCCGAAATAGCGGTCGACGGCGAAGCGATCGCTGCGGTAGTCGAGCGTGCCGACCGCCAGCCAGGTCCCAGCCGCCGCGGCCGCGACCAGCGCGGTGCCGAGCGGCGCGCCGTCGAGCCCCAGCCGTGCGCGGAGCGGCCCCCAGGCGAGCGCCACCAGCAGCGCCGGCGCGATGGCGAGCAGCGGCAGCACCGGCTGGATCAGGCGCCAGAACAGGAAATGGTCGCCGCCCAGCATGGCATAGGAGGCGAAGACACCGAAGGCCCCCGCACCGATGAACAGCAGCGCATCCGTCCCCCGCGCGCCCCCCAGCCGGCGCAGCACCGCCCAGGCGGTCAGCACGGCACTGGCAACCAGCAGGATCTCGGCGAAGGGCAGCCCCACCACGAAGGACTGAACGTACTTGATCCCCTCCTTGATGCTCTCGATCCGGTCGGCCGAGACCTTGGCGTAGTAGGTGTTGGGGAAGGGGAAGCCGAAATAGCTGAGCCGGAACGCCACCAGCCCGCCGAAGGCCACCAGCGCGGCCAGGCTGGCCGCCGCCCCGCTCCGCCAGCGCCCGGGCGCCAGCACGACGGACAGCGCGACGAGACCGATCGTGAAGGCGATCCCCTCGGGCCGGGTCAGCGGCAGGCAGAAGGCCGCCAGCACCAGCACCGGGTCGATGGCGCGCGCCGGCGGCTCGGCCAGCCGCAGGACGAGCAGCAGGAAGAGCGCCGTCCAGAGCGGCGTCTCCATCATCGTGAAGCTCTGCCAGAAGAAGAACCCGGGCGCGGCCAGCAGGATCAACGACACCGCGCCCAGCGTCACGCCGCGCGGCGCACCCGTTGCGGCGGCCGCGATGGCGGCCAGCCTGAGCGCGCAGTAGAGCCCCAGGACGCCGAGCACGGCCGAGATCGCCACCACGGCGATGTTGACCTGCGCCCCGAAGACCAGCACCCCGCCTGCCACGATGACGGTCCAGAGGAACGAGGTGAACCCCTCCACCCTCTCGCCGCCGGCGTAGTAGACGAAGCCGTTCCCGCGGGCGAGGTTGTCGGCGTAGTTCATCGTGATCGCCGCATCGTCGATGCCGATCAGCGGGAACCCGCGGCCAGCCCGAAGGCCAGCGCACTGCCGAGCGCCGCGACCGCCACGGCCATCAGCGCCGGCACCACGTGGCCCGCGGAAGGGGACTCCGCCTGTTCTGTGAAGGCGGTCATGGCCTGGCTTCCCGCGCGCGCTCATGCGGCACGCACCGCGCGCCCGCCACGGGCCCCGCAAACGCCGGAAAGCTCACTACGCTCGACATCGCCACGTCGCTCCGTCGTCACCCCAGGGTATCGGTAGCACCGCCGATCAGGTGCCCCAACGGGAAAGTCGACGCCTGGCCCATCGCGGTGCAGCATGGGGCGTGTTGTGCCGCACCGGCACGCCTCAGGGTTGTGGCGGGCGCGGCCGATGCTTCGCCGGCCGGCGGCACCCGTGCTAGGCAGACGCGAGGCTCGATGACGGGAGAAGACCGATGTTCGTCGCGATGAACCGCTTTCGCGTGGTGAAGGGGTCCGAGGAGGCCTTCGAGGAGATCTGGCGCTCGCGCGAGACGCGGCTGGAGGAGATGGCGGGGTTCGAGAGCTTCCACCTGCTGCGCGGCCCCTCGACCGAGGAGCACACGCTCTATGCCTCGCACACGGTCTGGGCCGACCGGACGGCCTTCGAGGCCTGGACGCGTTCGGAGCAGTTCCGCGCCGCCCACAAGGACGCCGGCAAGAACAAGGCGCTCTACCTTGGGGCCCCGGACTTCGAGGGCTTCGAGGCGGTCGTCGGCGCCTGAAGGCCTGGCCGGGATCAGTCGAGCTGCGCGGGGCCGAAGCCCGCGGGCAGGAGGCCGCCCACCGTATATCGCGCCAGCACGCCGCCGGGGCCGCAGACGGTGACCGGCGTGTCGGGGGGCGCAAATTCGGCCAGGCGCTGGCGGCAGCCGCCGCAGGGCGAGCAGACGGTGTGGTCGGGGCCTGCGATGGCGGCGGCGGTGATGCGCCGCCCGCCCGCGGTGACCATGGCGCCGATGGCCGTCGCCTCGGCGCATTGCCCCTGCGGATAGGCCGCGTTCTCGACATTGCAGCCGGCATGGATGCGGCCGTGCTCGTCGCGCACCGCCGCGCCGACGGCGAAACCGGAATAGGGCGCGTAGGCGTTCTCGCGCGCGGCCAGCGCCGCGGCGGTGAGGGCGGCCTCGGCCGCGTCGGCGGGCGACGCAGGGGCGCTCATCGCTCTTTGACGTAAGGTGTGCCGAGCGCGCGGGGCGGCACGGCGCGGCCGAAAAAGCCCGCCAGCAGCACCACAGTCGCGATATAGGGCAGGACCAGCACCACCTCGATCGGCACCTCGCCGATCAGCGGCAGGGGCGTGCCCTGCAGGCGCGCGGCGCTCGCCTCGAGAAAGCCGAAGACCAGGCAGGCCGCCAGCACCGTCATCGGCCGCCAGCGCCCCATGATCATCGCCGCCAGCGCGATATAGCCCTTGCCCGCGGCCATCTCGCGCACGAAGCCCGCGCCATGGGCGGTCGACAGGAACGCCCCCGCGATGCCGCAGAGGAGCCCCGCCATCAGCACCGCGCGATAGCGCAGCGCCGTGACCGAGACGCCCGCGCTGTCGACGGCGGCCGGCATCTCGCCCACCGCCCGCAGGCGCAGCCCGATCCGCGTGCGCCAGAGCAGCCACCAGACCGCCGGCACCGAGGCAAGCGCCAGGTAGACCGGCAGCGTGTGGCCCGAGATGAGCTCGGCCCAGAGGGGCCCGAGCACGGGCACCTCCGCCAGTGTCTCGGCGCCGGGGAGGGTGATCGGGCCGAAGCGCTCCTCCGCGCCGAGGGGTGGCGACTGGCCCCCCTGGCGGAAGAGCGCGATGCCCGCCACCACCGTCGCGCCCGAGGCGAGGATGTTGATCGCCACGCCCGAGACGATCTGCTCGCCGCGATGGGTGATGCAGGCAAAGCCGTGCAGCGCCGCCATCGCCATCGAGACCGCCATCGCCGCCACCAGCCCCGCCCAGGCCGAGCCTGTCAGGGTGGCCGCCGCAGCGGCAGCGAAGGCCCCCGCGAGCAGCTTGCCCTCGAGCCCGATATCGATGACGCCCGCCCGCTCGGACACCAGCCCCGCCATGGCGCAGAGGATCAGCGGCGCGGCGAGGCGCAGCGTGGAGTCGGCCAGCAGGATCGCGTCGAGCAGGGTCATGGCCGCACCAGGAGCCGCGAGAGCCACGGCACGAACATCAGCGCCAGCGCGCCCGAGAACAGGATGATCAGCCCCTGGATCAGCAGCACCATCTCGCGCGTGATCGTCTGGAACTCGAAATCCAGCTCGGCACCGCCCTGGTAGAGCGCCCCGAACAGCAGCGCCGCCAGCACCACGCCCACGGGATGCGCGCGCCCCATCAGCGCGACCGCAATGCCGGTGAAGCCGTAGCCGGCGGTGAAGTTGAGCGTGACCTTGCCATGGGCGCCCATGACCTCGTTCACCGCCATCAGCCCCGCCAGCGCGCCCGAGACCGCCATCGCCAGCACCACCATCCGCGGCACGGGGATGCCGGCATAGACGGCCGCGGGCTCGGACTGGCCCATGGTGCGCAGCGCATAGCCCCAGCGCGTCCGCCAGATCAGCACCCAGACCCCGAATGCCACCAGCAGCGCCAGCGGGAAGGCGAGGGTGAGCGGCGAGCGCGCGGCCTCGAACCCGAGGCTCGCGGCGATGTCGTGGACGAAGGGCAGGCGCGCGCCCTCGGCGATCTCGCGCGTCTCGGGGTTCGGCTGGCCCTCGCGCTTCATGATGCCCGAGAGGAGCGCGACGGTGACGCCGGCGGCGATGAAGTTGAACATGATCGTCGTGATCACGATGTGGCTGCCGCGATAGGCCTGCAGCCAGCCCGGGATCGCGGCCCAGAGCACGCCGCCCGCCGCCGCCGCCACGATCGCCAGCGGCAGGACGATCAGCCCCGGCAGCCAGGGGTCGAGCATCAGGCAGAGCGCCGCGGCGCCGATCCCGCCGAGCGCGGCCTGCCCCTCGGCCCCGATGTTGAACAGCCGCGCCTGGTAGGCGACCGCGACCGCGAGGCCGGTGAAGATGAAGTTGGTCGCGTAGTAGAGCGTGTAGCCGATCCCGCCCGGATAGACGAAGGCGCCCTGCACCATGACGGTCAGCGCCTCGACCGGGTTCTCGCCGATCAGCGCCACGACGAGCCCGGCGACCAGGAAGGCCAGCGTCAGGTTCAGCACGGGCAACAGGACCAGGTCGGCCCAGGCGGGCAGGCGCTTCATGCGGCACTCCCCTCGGTCTCGGCATGGGGGGAACCCACCAGGCCCTCTCTCCCTGCGACGGTGTCGCCGCCGCCGCCCATCATGAGGCCGAGGCGATCGCGGGTGGCCTCGGCGCGGGGGATCTCGCCCACGATGCGGCCCTGGTTGATGACGGCGATGCGGTCGGACAGTGCCAGGATCTCGTCCAGTTCGACCGAAACCAGCAGGATCGCGCAGCCGGCCGTCTTCATCTCGAGGATGCGGGCATGGATGGACTCGATCGCGCCGATATCG
>JBCBPG010000356.1:0-5227 GCA_039820865.1 Pseudomonadota bacterium | reverse complement strand
CGGGCGCCAGCGCGACATCGCCGGGCAGGCGCACCCAGTCCTCGCCATGCAGGCACGTGCTCCCGCCGACCGTCGTGGCGGCGGCGATCGACAGGCCGCGCCGGGTGACGATCGCGGCGCCGGGACAGGGCGGGCGCGCCACGACGGCCAGCGATCGGGTGCGCACGTCGAAGCTGTCGACGCCCAGGATGCCGAGCATCGAGGTGAACAGCGGGTTGCCGCCCGCCTTCTCCAGGCTGGCGCTGACGCGCACGGCGTCGAACGGCACGGCACCGGCGACGAAGCCGTTCGCGGTGTCGTAGCGACCGACCTCGACCGACGCGGCCTCGACCGGGTTGGGCTTGTCGGCGAACCCGAAGTTGAAGCCGGCGACCTCGACCGCGGCGCTGCGGATCTCGCTCAGCGTGCGCCCCTCGATGATCGCGGCGGCGCCGGCATGGGCGGCGATGTCGCCGGTGATCTGCAGCATCGCGCGGTTGCGATAGGCGTTGGTGGTGTCGATCGCCAGCCCCGCGAGGCCGAGGAACAGGATCATCCAGCTCAACAGCCAGTAGGTCATGGCGCCGCGGTGGTCGCGGAGGAGGCCGGCCAAGATGACGCCCCCCTCAGATCCCGCCCGCGAGCGGTTCGAGGGTGAAGGGCACCGTGGTGCGCACCTCCTCGACCGCGAGGGTCAGCATGCCGAACACGCTGACATCCGAGACGTCGGCCGCGACCGAGAGGGTCGGGCGCACGGTTTCGAGATGGACGACGCTGACCGCATAGTCGGGGGTGAGGCGGTCCTGGACCCAGGTCCCGATCAGCGAGCGGTCGGGCGGCAGCACGCCGAGCGCGACAAGCCGCGCGGCCTCGCGCGTCGCATCCCACATCTGCGCATAGCGAAAGGCGAGGAGCGAGGCCTCGACCAGGGCGAACATCATGCTGAGGAAGAACGGGATCCAGACGACCAGCTCGATCGTCGCCCCGCCCCGCTCGTCGCCGCCGAACGCCGCGAGCCCGCGCCAGCGCCGTCCCTTGCCGCCCACCGCCGCCGTCATGGCTCGTCCACCATCGTGATCGTCGCGCGCACGTCGCCCAGCACCGCCGTCAGCGTGCCGAAGAAGCTCATCGAGGCGACGTCCGAGCGGACCTCGGTCACGTGGAAGCGACCGACCTCGGCATAGGTGACGCCATAGCCGGGGCCCAGCATCTCGTGCACATGCGCGCGCACCACCGCCTCCATCGGCCGGTCGATCGCGACATCGTCGTCGAAACGGCCGTTGGCGACCTGGCGCGTGGCGTCATAGGCCGCGCTCCACATCTCGCCGTGGCGGGCATAGGCTTGGCTGACATCGACGGTGATCAGCATCAGCTCCGCCATCAGCGGCACCCAGAGCAGGATCTCAATCGTGGCCGTGCCGCCATCGTCTTTCGCGAAGCGGCGCAAGGACTGGATCATGGTGGCGGTAAGGCGCATGCGTTCGGTCTCGCCCCTCGGTCGAACGGTGGATCGGACAGGGATCACGCGACACGTCGACAGGGACGCCACAGCACTCATCGTCGGAATGACAAGACAGGTTGCCGGCGCCACACCCTCGCCAGCATTCGGCCATCTATTTCACGGGACACGAGAAGCCAGGCAACCAACGTAAGAATTTTACGCATTCACAGTGGAATCGGATCGCGCCCTGCGTGCATCAGTCTAGCGACGAGACTGGAATGGGGCAACGCACGGGCACCCGCCGTCCGGACGCCCACGCCCCATGGTGTGGAAAGTTTGCCACGCTTTCAGCGCGGCGCGCCCCGGCAGGCGGGCGCGCCGGCGATCAGATCGGATCGCCCTGGCGCAGCAGCTCGTCGATCAGCTCGCGCTGGCGCTCGGCCGCGCCGTCGCCGCCGCCGAAGGTGATCAGCCCGCTGGAATAGGTCGTGCCGTAGCTGGTCACGGCATTCACCACCTGGCCGACGGCGGCGATCAGCTGCGCCTCGGTATGCTCGGCCAGCGGGTGGATGTAGACGGCCCAGAGCTGGCCCTGCGCGACGGCGTAGCGGGCGTCGAGGGCGCTGTCGAAATTGGCCTGGGCGATCCGCATCAGCGCCGCCTCGTCCAGCGCCGCCGCCGGGCCGATACGGCTCATCAGCCGCATGCGGTTGTGGTTGGGGTCCGAGACGAAGAGCAGCTCGGTCTCGCGGATCGTCAGCGAGACGTAGCGCCCGCCGCCCTGCACCTCGGCGCCGGGATCGAGGCGCGAGAACACCTCGACCGCCCGCGCCAGCGTCATCGGCGCCGCCGCCCCGGCCGGAGCCTCCGGCGCGGCCGAGGGGGCCTGCCCCTCCTGCGCCAGCGCCCGGTGATCCAGCGCGCCCGCACCGGCGAGGCCGAGCCCGAGGAGGGCGACAACGAGGGTTGAGGGGCGGCGTCTGGTCATGGCGTTCTCCGGGTCGGTCCGGTTCAAGACTTGCCCACCAGCCTCGCCCGCCGCGAGCCCCGCGTCTACACGATCGCGCGACGACACCCCGCCGCAGGGCGCCGAAACGGCGGACGCCGCCCGCGTGAGCGGACGGCGTCCCCGTTCGTCGTGTGGGCGGGCCGGTGCAGTGCCCGGCCCATCTTGCCTAGGCGGGCCGGGGCAGTGCCCGGCCCATCTTGCCTGGGCGGGCCGGGGCAGTGCCCGGCCCGGCATGATCACATCATGCCGCCCATGCCGCCCATGTCGCCCATGCCGCCGCCGGCGGGCGCGCCCTTCGGCTCCGGCTTCTCGGCGACCATCGCCTCGGTGGTGATCAGAAGGCCCGCGATCGAGGACGCGTCCTCGAGGGCGCAGCGCACCACCTTGGCCGGGTCGATGATGCCCCAGGCCACCAGGTCGCCGTACTGGTCGTTCTGCGCGTCGTAGCCGAACTTCGAGTCGCCCTGCTCGCGCACCTTGCCGGCCACGACCGAGCCGTCGACGCCCGCGTTCTCGGCGATCTGGCGCAGCGGCCACTCGAGCGCCTTGCGCACGATCGCGATGCCCGCGTCCTGGTCGCCGTTGTCGCCCTTGAGCTCGGCGATCGACTTGACGGCATGCACCAGCGCGACGCCGCCGCCCGGCACGATGCCCTCCTGCACGGCCGCGCGGGTGGCGTTGAGCGCGTCGTCGACGCGGTCCTTGCGCTCCTTCACCTCGACCTCGGTGGCACCGCCGACGCGGATGACGGCAACGCCGCCCGCCAGCTTCGCCAGGCGCTCCTGCAGCTTCTCGCGGTCGTAGTCCGAGGTGGTCTCCTCGACCTGGGCGCGGATCTGGGCCACGCGGCTCTCGATCTCGGCCTTCTCGCCCGCACCGTCGACGATCGTGGTGTCGTCCTTGGTGATGCGGATCTTCTTGGCGGTGCCGAGCATGTCGATGCCGACATTCTCCAGCTTCATGCCCAGATCGTCCGAGATCACCTGGCCGCCGGTCAGGATCGCGATGTCCTGCAGCATGGCCTTGCGGCGGTCACCGAAGCCCGGCGCCTTGACCGCGGCGATCTTCAGGCCGCCGCGCAGCTTGTTGACCACCAGGGTGGCCAGCGCCTCGCCCTCGACGTCCTCGGCGATGATCAGCAGCGGCTTGCCGGTCTGGATCACGGTCTCGAGCAGCGGGACCATCGGCTGCAGCGACGCGAGCTTCTTCTCGTGCAGCAGGATGTAGCAGTCCTCGAGCTCGGCGAGCATCTTGTCGCCGTTCGTGATGAAGTACGGCGAGAGGTAGCCGCGGTCGAACTGCATGCCCTCGACGACCTCGGTCTCGGTATCGAGGCCCTTGTTCTCCTCGACCGTGATCACGCCCTCGTTGCCGACCTTCTGCATCGCGTCCGCGATCTGCTGGCCGATGGCGGTCTCGCCGTTGGCCGAGATCGAGCCGACCTGCGCGACCTCGTCCGAGTTCTCGACCGGGCGCGACATGCCCTTGATCGCGACGACGACGGCGGCGACGGCCTTGTCGACGCCGCGCTTGACGTCCATCGGGTTCATGCCGGCCGCAACGGCCTTCATGCCCTCCCTGACGATCGCCTGGGCCAGCACGGTGGCGGTGGTGGTGCCGTCGCCGGCCTCGTCATTGGTCCGCGAGGCGACCTCGCGCACCATCTGCGCGCCCATGTTCTCGAACTTGTCCGAGAGCTCGATCTCCTTGGCGACGCTCACGCCGTCCTTGGTGATGCGGGGCGCACCGAAGCTCTTGTCGAGCACGACGTTGCGGCCCTTGGGGCCCAGGGTCACCTTCACCGCGTCGGCGAGGGTGTTGACACCCTTCAGCATCCGCTCGCGGGCATCGGTGTGGAACTTAACGTCCTTGGCAGCCATTGTGTCCTAGCTCCGTTCGAATTTCTGGGAAGGGGGAAGCGCCGCCTCAGGCCATGACGCCGAGGATGTCGCTCTCCTTCATGATGATCAGGTCCTCGCCGTCGACCTTGACCTCGGTGCCCGACCACTTGCCGAACAGGATGCGGTCGCCGGCCTTGACGTCCATCGCGATCCGGTCGCCGTCATCGTCCTTGGCGCCGGCACCGACGGCGACGACCTCGCCCTCCTGCGGCTTCTCCTTGGCGCTGTCGGGAATGATCAGACCGCCCTTGGTCTTCTCCTCGCTCTCGATGCGGCGGACCAGCACGCGGTCGTGCAGGGGAGTGAAACCCATCGTGGAAACCCCGTAGATTGTCTCGTTGCGGACTGACCGGCAGGGACCACAACCGTCCCGCCGGCCGCTGTTAGCACTCGATGCGGTGGAGTGCCAATCGCAGCGGTCCACTATGCGCACGGCGCAATCCTGTCAACACCTCCCTGCGGCAAGCCTGCCGGATGGCGGGACGGCACGGCGTGGCGCAGGCCCGCGACGCATCCCGGCCGGCGGCCCCGCGTGACCGCTGCATGACCGCCGAGTGACCGCTGACGTTGTCACCACGCCATGGCTGTGCGGTGATGGCCGCGACGCAGCTGACCGGGACGCGCCCATGCCCGACCCCCCATCCGCCTCGCCCCGGCCCGCCGCCGCACGTCCCCGCAACGCCGCCGCAACGCGCCGACCCTCCCGGCGCGCACGCGGGACGGGCACGGCGTGGCGCGGCTGGCTGGCCGGACTGCTGGCCCCGGTGCTGGTCCCGGTGCTCGGCCTGGCGCTGGTCCCGGTGCTCGGCCTGGCGCTGGCCCCGGTCCTCGGCCTGGTGCTGGCCCCGGCCGCCGCCGCCGAGGCCTGCGCCGGCGAGGACCTGCTGGACCGGCTGG
>JBCBPG010000355.1:0-5237 GCA_039820865.1 Pseudomonadota bacterium | reverse complement strand
CTGTTCGACGGCATCGGTGCGGTCATTCCCGAGCGCCGGCGCGATGTCGAGTTCGGCGGCGACGTGACCGTGACGAAGAACGACCTGTTCCTGCTGGGGCGCTTCTCGCCCTTCGTCAGCGTCGGCCTGTCGCGGCGCGAGAGCACGATCGACATCTTCTCCTTCACCGAGGGGCGGTTCTTCTTCGGGGTCGAGCGGGCCCTCTGAGGCCGGCGCGCCGTGCCGGGCGGTCTCGCGGCTGGTCGCCGCGAGGCTCGTTCGGGGTCTTTCGGTGGCGGGCGGTTGCCCCGGACCCCGGGGGCCGAGCGCGGGGCTGACGGGCGGGGCTGACGGGGCGCGGGTGCTCGGCTAGGCTGAGCCGTCACGCTGCCGGGGAGAGCCGCCGATGACCGATCATGCCGCGCGGGCGCGGGCTGCGCTGATCCGCTATGGCGGGGCCTTCTCCGACTTCGTGCCGGTGCGCGCCGAGGGCGCGCGGCTCTGGGACGCTGACGGGCGCGAGGTGCTGGACTTCACGTCCGGCCAGATGAGCGCGATCCTCGGCCATTGCCATCCCGAGATCGTGGAGACGGTGCGCGAGAGCGCGGGCACGCTGGATCACCTCTTCTCGGGCATGCTGTCGGAGCCGGTGCTGGGGCTGGCGGAGGCGCTGGTGGCGCTGGCGCCGCCGGGGCTCGACCGGGTGCTGCTGCTGTCGACGGGGGCTGAGTCGAACGAGGCGGCGCTCAAGATGGCGCGGCTGGCGACGGGCGGGCACGAGGTGGTGGGCTTTGCGCAGTCCTGGCACGGGATGACCGGGGGCGCGGCGGCGGCGACCTATTCGCACGGGCGGCGGGGGTATGGCCCGCTCGGCGTGGGGGGCATGGCGATCATGGCGCCGAACAGCTATCGCCCGACCTTTGGGGGCGACTGGCGGGCGGAGCTCGACTACGGGTTCGACATGGTGGACCGGCAGTCCTGCGGGGCGCTGGCGGCCTTCATCGCCGAGCCGGTGCTGAGCTCGGGCGGGATCCTGGAGCTGCCGGAGGGCTATCTCGCGGCGCTGAAGGCGCATTGTCACCGGCGCGGCATGATGCTGGTGCTGGACGAGGCGCAGACCGGGCTGGGACGCACGGGCACGGGGTTCGCCTTCGAGCACGACGGCGTGGTGCCGGACATCCTGACGCTCTCCAAGACGCTGGGCGCGGGGCTGCCGCTGGCGGCCGTGCTGACCTCGGGCGCGATCGAGGAGCGCTGCCATGAGCGCGGGTTCCTGTTCTACACGACCCATGTCTCGGACCCGCTGCCGGCGGCGGTGGGGCTCAGGGTGCTGGAGGTGGTGGCGCGCGAGCGGCTGGCCGAGCGGGCGGTCGTGGTCGGCGCACGGCTGAAGGCGGGGCTCGAGGCGCTGATGGCCGAGTTCGACTGCGTGGGCGATGTGCGGGGGCGCGGGCTGCTCCTGGGGATGGAGATCGTGCGCGATCGCGCGACGCGCGAGGCGGATCCGGCGCTTGGCGAGGCGATCACGCGCCGGGCGCTGGCGCTGGGGCTCAGCATGAACATCGTCAACCTGCCGGGCATGGGCGGGGTGTTCCGCATCGCGCCGCCGCTGACGGTGACGGATGCCGAGATCGACCGCGCGCTGTCGATCATGCGGGACGCGATCCGCGACAGCCTGGGCGCCGCCCGGGCGGCGTGAGCGCGGTGCCTGCGGCTCAGCCTCCGGCACGGGCCGGGCGGCGTGAGCGCGGTGCCTGGGGCGCCGCCTCCGGCACGGGCCGGGCGGCGTGAGCGCGGTGCCTGCGGCGCCGCCTCCGGCACGGGCCGGGTGCCGTAGGCGGAGCCGCAGGCGCCCGGGTCAGAGGGGCAGGCGGCGGCCTTCGGCGGCCGAGCGGTAGACCGTCTCCTCGGCCGCCTGGACCCAGAGGTAGTCGGTGGCGGTGTTCTCCAGGGGCGCGCCGTCGGCAAGATGGGCGACGACGTGGGCCTGCAGCGCCGCGACGCAGCCGCCGCCGAAGCTCTCGCGCGGCCACGGCGCGGGCAGGGCGTCCCAGGCGCCGCCGCGCGGGCGCTGCCAGAGGGTGCCGTCGCCGTCGAGGAACAGCGTGCCCGCCGCCCCGTCGATCCGGGCCTCGCCCATGGTGAGGCGGGGATTGGCGGCGGGGTGGTCGGCCAGGCGGTTGCCGTCGAAGAGCGCGCGCCGCCCGTCGGCCCAGCCGAACAGGACATGGCCCGCATCCTCGCCCGCGATCGCGGGGTTCAGACGGCGCAGATCGGCATAGACCGTCTCGGCCTCGCCCATCAGGTAGCGGAAGGTGTCGATCCAGTGCACCGCCGTCTCGTGCACCAGAAAGCGCGGCATCCGCTGGAAATAGGGCTGGCGGGCGAGATAGGCCTCCGGGCCCTGGCCGTCGCCCGGGCGCAGGCTGAAGGCGACCTGGTAGAGCGCGCCGAGCGTGCCGGCGTCGATCAGCCGGCGGATCTCGCGATACCAGGGCTGGAAGCGGAAGTTCTCGTGCACGACCAGCGGGCGGCCGTCGGCCTCGGCGCGGGCGGCGGCGCGGCGCCCGCCCTCGATCCCGCCGCAGAAGGGCTTCTGGCAGATCACGGCGCGGGTCGTCGCAGCGGCATAGGCGGCCTCGATCAGCGCCTCGTGCACGGCGGGCGGCGCGGCGATGTCGACGATGTCGGGCGTGCATTCGGCGATCAGGCGCGCGGTGTCCGGGCCGAGGGCGAGCGCATGGCCGGGGCCCAGCACCGCCTCGGCCAGCGCGCCCGCCCTGGCCGTGTCGGGATCGGCCAGCGCCACGGGCGCGACCCCCGCGATGTCGCGCCAGCCCTCGAGGTGGAAGCGCGCGAAATAGCCGGCGCCGACCAGCAGCACGCGGAGCGGCGCCATCATGCCCCGCGCTTTCCGCCGATGCGCGATGTTCCCGTCATGCCACCCTCCCGTCTTTGCGGTTGCCGAGTGTGCCGCGGCCGGGTCAACTCGGGAAGCCGGGCGCGATGCCAGAGGGAGGATGCCGGATGTTCTGCGTGACCGTCGAGTTCACGATCCGCCCCGGCGCGATGGCCGATTTCATGCCCCGCATGCGTCGCCAGCGCGACGACAGCCTGGCGCTGGAGGAGGGCTGCCGGACCTTCGAGATCTGGACCGGCGCGGGGCAGGGCGACACGGTCTTCCTCTACGAGATCTACGACAGCGCCGAGGCCTTCGAGGCGCACCTCGCCTCGGCGCATTTCCTCGCCTTTGCCGAGGATGTCGCGCCCTGGGTGGCGGCGCGGCGGCTCCTGCGCTGGGAGACGCTGGCGTGACGCCGGCCGATCGCCGGCCGCTGGGGCCTGGCGGGCCCGGGGTCTCGCCCCTCTGCCTCGGCACCATGATGTTCGCCGACCGGACCGACGCTGCCGAGGCCGGCGCGATCCTGGAGCGTTACCTCGATGCCGGGGGCAACTTCGTCGACACGGCCGATGTCTACAGCGCCGGGCGCTGCGAGACGATGCTGGGCCCGCTGATCGCGCCCCATCGCGACCGGGTGGTGCTGGCGACCAAGCTCGGCAACGCGGTGGCGGGGATCGAGGGGTCGGGCGGGCTCTCGGGTCCCTGGGTCGCGCAGGCGGTGGCGGGGTCGCTGGCGCGGCTGGGGGTCGAGCGCGTCGACCTGATGTACCTCCATCGCGACGACGAGGTGACGCCGCTCGACGAGACCATCGCCGCGCTGGCCGGGGAGATCGCCGCCGGCCGGGTCGGTGCCTGGGGCTTCTCGAACTTTCGCGGCTGGAAGATCGCCGAGATGGTGCGCGTGGCCGACCGTCTCGGCGCGCCGCGGCCGGTCGTGTGCCAGCCCTACTACCACGCGCTCTACCGCCAGGCGGAGGTCGACATCCTGCCCGCGGCCGCGCATTTCGGGATTGGTGTCGTGCCCTACTCGGTGCTCGCCCGGGGGGTGCTGACGGGCAAGTATCGCGGCGGTGTGCCCGAGGGCTCGCGCGCCGGCCGGGCCGATCCGCGCCTCATGGAGACCGAGTTCCGTCCCGAGACGCTGGCCGCGGCCGAGCGCCTCGCCGCCCATGCCGAGGCACGCGGCCGCACACCCGCGGGGCTGGCGCTGGGCTGGGTGCTGGCGAACCGGAACGTCACCTCGGCGCTGGTCGGCCCGCGGACCGAGGCGCAGATGGCCGGCTATCTCGCCGCCCTTGCCGAGCCCTTCGACGCCGGGGACGAGGCGGCGGTCGAGGCGGTCAATGCCGCCGGCTGCGCGCCCTCGCCCGCCTATGCCGACCCGAAATACCCCTATCGCGGGCGGCGGCTGGCATGACATTGCCCGGTCCCACCCCCGGACCCATCCCCGGTCCCTGGGAGGTCTACGCCCTCAAATACGCGACGCGGGCGGGCGGGCGGGTGCGGGCCGACAGCTTTCTCTTCGACGCCCACGACGTCGCGCACAGCATCGACTACTATCTCTGGCTGCTCTGTCGCGAGGGGCAGGTGATCGTGGTGGATACCGGCTATGACGCCGAGGAGGGCGCGCGCCGGGGTCGGCCGATCATGCGCGACCCCGTCACCTGCCTCGCCGATTTCGGCATCGCGGCCGAGGCGGTCGAGACCGTGATCGTCACCCATCTCCACTACGACCACGCCGGCGCGCTGGATCGGTTTCCGGCGGCGCGCTTCCACCTGCAGGCGGCCGAGATGGCCTTTGCCACCGGGCCCTGCATGTGCGAGCCGGCGCTCAACCACCCCTTCACGGCCGAGCATGTGTGCCAGATGGTGCGCCACGTCTATTCGGGCCGAGTGGTCTTCCACGACGGCGATGGCGAGGTTGCGCCGGGGGTCGAGGTCGTGGCGATCGGCGGCCATTCGCGCGGCCTGCAGGCGGTGCGGGTGCTGACGGCGCGGGGCTGGATGATGCTGGCCTCGGACGCCTCGCATTTCTTCGAGAGCTGGGTGACCCGCCGCCTCTTCCCCATCGTCGTCGATGCCGGCGCGATGCTGGCCGGCTATTCGCGGCTGGGCGCGCTGGCGACGGCGCGCGAGATGGTGATCCCCGGCCACGATCCGCTCGTGCGCCAGTGGTTTCCGCGCGTCGCGGGCGAGCCCGACGGCGCCTGCATCCACCGCCTGGACGTCGCCCCCGATCCCGGCCTGGCCGAATACCTCGGCAGCCTCGCGCCATGATCGCGGTGGGCGATCCGCCCACCGCCGAGCCCGCCACGGAGGCCAGCGCTCAGCCGAGGACCGAGAAGCTGGACTCCGG
>JBCBPG010000354.1:0-5243 GCA_039820865.1 Pseudomonadota bacterium | reverse complement strand
GCCCATGGTTGGGCAGAGTGGCGCGCCCAGGGTTGGGCACAGGGATGGGTCGAGAGGTTCCGGGCACCTCCAGGGGACGGGGGCGCCCGGGTCCCGCCTCGCCCGGCATTCTGCCGGAAGCAGGCGTTCGTTGCGACCGGCCACCCTGGCGCCCCCGGGAGGGACAGCCTGTCCGATTATGAAAAATCCTTTGTTTTCTATGGTTAACTCGTGATCACCGTCTTTGCGCCCCGCGCCGTCCCCGGTATCTCATCCCCATGGCGGTCACGCATCGCTGGTCGGAGAAGCCGACGCCCCTTGCAATCCTCATGGAGAGTGACATGGCGACGGCACTCGGCCGGCGTGTGGGCGTTGCCCTCGCGCTCGCCCTTCTTCCGGCGGCGGCCCAGGCGGCCGTGCTGGACTTCCGGCTGACCTTCGACGGCACCGGCACCACCATTCCCGGCACGCGCAACGTGCCGCTCGTGACGATCGAGAACCTCGGCGACGGCCAGATCGAGAGCTTCGAGCTGACCATCGGCGACACCGCCTTCAACTTCGACGGGGTCTACCAGCTGAGCGACCCCGCCGGCGGCACCTCGACCATCGAGGTCGGGGACGACCTGATCTTCGGCAACACCTCGCCGGTCTTCGACAGCATCCGCCTCGGCTTTACCGGCTTCGACCGGGGCGAGCAGGTCAGCTTCGGCCTCGACATCGATGACGACAGCGGCGCCGTGCAGCAGGACTTCGCGCGCGTGCTGTTCGATAACGGCGACATCGACAACGCCGTGGCAACGGTCGTCTTCGGCGGGTTCCGCAGCGGCAAGCGCGTGCCGGTTGCCCTGACGCTGGGCGACGGCAGCGATATCGGCGGCCTCGCGAGCTTCCGTAGCCAGGTCGAGGCCGCGGTGCCGCTGCCGGGCACGCTGCCGCTGGCGCTCGCCGGTCTTGCCGGCCTCGGCTTTCTCGCCCGCCGGCGCACGGACTGATCCCGAACCGGAGGGCGCCGCGGACCTGCCGGGCGCCCCTCCTGCCCGATACGGCCCCTGTCCCCGGCGGGGGTCGTGGCCCGGCGGCCGCGGTCTCCCCAGTGCCGCGGTCGCCGGTTTAGCCCTGCTTGCGGGCCCCGGCCCTGGACCGGCCTCCGGGCCGACCGCTGGGCTTCGGCGCCGGCACCTCGCCCGCCGCATCGGCCTCCGGCGCCCCCATCTCCGGCGCCCCCATCTCCAGCGCCTTCGCCGCCTTGCGCTCGGCCGCCCGCGCCCTGGCCGCCGCCTTCGCCTCGGGCGAGCCCGGTTCCGGCGTCTTGTCCTCGAACGGGCAGAGATCGGCGATCGGACATTCCCAGCACCTGGGCGAGCGCGCGAGGCAGGTATAGCGCCCGTGCAGGATCAGCCAGTGATGGGCGTCGAGCGCGAATTCCGCCGGCACCCGGTCCTCGATCGCCCGCTCGACCGCCACGACGTCGCGCCCCGGCGCGATCCCCGTCCGGTTCGCGACCCGGAAGACATGCGTGTCGACCGCCTGGGCAGGGTGGCGCCAGTGCATGTTCAGCACCACGTTCGCCGTCTTGCGCCCGACGCCCGGCAGCGAGGCCAGCGCCGCGCGCGAGGACGGCACCTCGCCGCCGTACGTGTCCACCAGGAGGCGGCTGAGCGCGATGACGTTCCTGGCCTTGTTGCGGAAGAGGCCGAGCGAGCGGATATGCTCGACCACCCCCTCCTCGCCCAGCGCCAGCATCTTCTCGGGCGTGTCGGCCGCGGCGAACAGCGTGCGCGTCACCCGGTTCACGCCCTTGTCGGTCGACTGCGCCGAGAGCGCGACGGCGACGACCAGGGTGAAGGCGTTGCGATGCTCCAGTTCGCCTTCGGGCGCCGGGCGCACGGCGCGAAAGCGGCGGAAGATCTCGCGGATGGTGGCATAGTCGAGCGGTCCAGTCATGCCCCACCCATGCCCCGTCCGCCTCCCCGGCACAACGGCCCGGTCGCCGCTGCCCGGTCGCCGCTGCCCGGTCGCCGCGTCCGGACCGGTCGCAGGGTGCGTTCCTTGCGCCCTGCGGGTGCCGGAGGCTGCGGCCCGCGCCAGCGGGACGCGTGGCCGAAGGCGCCCGGCCGTTCAGGCGGCCGCGTCGTGGCGCGCGCTCTCCCAGGCCAGTAGCGCGCGCTTGACGCCGAGACCCCAGTGATAGCCGCCCAGCCCGCCGTCGCGGCGCATCGCCCGGTGGCAGGGGATCAGCCAGGAGATCGGGTTCCGCCCCACGGCCGTGCCGACTGCGCGCACCGCCTTGGGGTTGCCGATCACCCGCGCGATCTCGGCATAGGTGGTCACATGGCCCGAGGGGATCGCCAGCAGCGCCTCCCAGACCTTCATCTGGAAGGGCGCGCCGATCAGCGCGAGGCGGAGCGGCTCGCTCCCCTGCGATCCGGGCCGCGCCAGTGCGGCGGCATAGGGCGCCAGCGCCTCCGGATCGTGGGTATAGCTCGCCCTCGGCCAGCGCGCGCGCATGTCGGCCATCGCCGCCTCGCGCCCGGTCTCGGCCGTGAAGGCCAGCCCCGCCAGCCCGCGGGGCGTCGCAAAGGTCAGTCCCTCGCCGAAGGGGGTCGCCACGGCGTCCCAGGCGATCTCGAGCCCCGCGCCGCCGGCGGCATAGTCGCCAGGCGTCATTGCCTCCCAGCGGATGAACAGGTCGTGGAGCCGCGAGGGCCCCGACAGGCCGGTCTCGAAGGCCGTGTCCAGCACCGTGAACCGCTCGGCCAGCAGGCGGCGGGCATGATCGAGCGTCAGGTACTGAAGGTAGCGCTTGGGGCTGACGCCCACCCAGGCCGAGAATTCGCGCTGGAAATGCGCGGGGCTGAGGCCCATGGCCCGCGCCACGTCCTCCAGCCCCGGCTGGTCGGTACGGTTCGCTTCGATCCAGGCCAGGGCCTCGGCCATCAGGGCGTAGCGCGTGGGATCCGCACCGTCGCCCGGCCGGGACATGTCGCTCACGGCCCCGAACTCCGGCCGGCGGGCGGCAGTCGCGGCGGCATCTAGCCCTGTGGTATCGGCGGTCATGGCGGCCTCGCATCTGTTGCTGGGAGGACCATGGCCCCGGGCGCCGCGCGACGCGACCCGATTGTTGCGGCGGGATCGATGCGCCGGCCGGTCACTCGGGGTGACCTCCTGCCGCGTCCCCCTTTGACGCCGCGCGCCGCAGCCGCCATGTCTCGGGTCTGGCCTTCGGGCAGGCGGCGGAAGGAGCGTCCATGCAGGGGACGACGCAGGGGACCGGGGCGCTCGCGCTCGGCGTCATCGGGCTGAACCTTCAGCCGCTCGCCTGGACGGTGCTGGTGCTGGTGACGCTGGAGGGGCTGGCGACGATCGCGCTCGGCATCGCGCCGCGGTTCTTCATGAACCTCGTCTTCAGCGTGCTGGCGCTGCACGTGGCGTTGAGGACGCTGGAGACTGGCGGCCGGCTGACCGGCCTCGACGCCGCCACGACGACGACGGGCGCCTTCCCGTGGCTCTTCCTGTTCCGCACGGTGGTGCTGGCACTGCCGGGGCTCCTGGCGATGCTGATGGTCGCCGGCCTCATCATGCCTGGCTTCGGGGACGAGCCCGCGCTCTTCGCCGGCGTCATTGCCGGGATCCTCACCAACACGGCGGTCTTCGCGCTCTTCGGCTCGATGCTGGTCGAGATCGCGGCCGGGCGCGAGGGCGATCCGGAGGAGGCGCTCGACCGCGGCCGGGCGCATTTCGGTCCCACCTTCACGCTGATGCTGATGGGCCCCGCGGCGGGCGAGTTCATCCTCTTCCTCGTCGAGACGCTGGCGCGCAGCATGGGGGTCGAGACCCGCATCGCCTCGCCCGACGCCGCGCATCTGAACCCGATCGGCCTGCTGATCGACGTCGCGCTCTATCTCGGCGGTGCCTGGGTGTCGGCGCTGATGGCCGCCGCCCTGGTTCGCGCCCGCACGGCCTGAGGCGTTCCCGCCCCCTCCCGCGTCAGGATAAGCGGGCAGCCATGAACATACAGCGAACAAGCTGGTGCGAATGCGCGCCCGCGGGCGCAACCGGTCGTCTGTGCCATCCCGGACCGGTCCTCTCCCCTGGGAGACCCCGTGCCCGCAGGGTGCGTGAGACGCACCGCTGGCCGCGTCAGTGGCGGAAGTGGCGGCGGCCGGTGAAGACCATGGCGAGGCCGCGGGCATTCGCCGCCTCGATCACCTCGGCATCACGGATCGAGCCGCCGGGCTGGATGATCGCCGTGGCCCCCGCCTCGGCCGCCGTGATCAGGCCGTCGGCGAAGGGGAAGAAGGCGTCCGAGGCGACGGCCGAGCCGGTGGTGAGCGGCCCTGCCAGGCCCAGCGCCTCGGCCATGTCGGCAGCCTTGCGCGCGGCGATGCGGGTCGAATCGACCCGGCTCATCTGGCCCGCCCCGATCCCGACGGTCGCGCCCGCGCGGGCGTAGACGATCGCGTTCGACTTCACGTGGCGCGCGACCGTCCAGGCGAAGGCCAGGTCGGCCCACTCCGCCTCGCCCGGTGCCCGGGCGGTCACCACGCGCGCCGCCTCGACCGCGGCGCCCGGCGTGTCGGCGTCCTGCACCAGCAGCCCGCCCGCGACCTGGCGCAGATGCAGCCGCGGCGTCGCCGCCGGCGCCGGCCCGCGCCCTGGCAGCGCCCCGGTCAGCAGGACGCGCAGGTCCTTCTTGCCTGCCAGCACCCGGCGTGCGCCGGCATCGGCATCGGGCGCGATCACCACTTCCGTGAAGATCCGGGTCACCGACTCGGCCGCTGCCGCGTCGAGCACGGCGTTGAAGGCCACGATCCCGCCGAAGGCCGAGGTGCGGTCGCAGTCATGTGCCCGCTGGTAGGCCTCGGCCAGGCTGTCCCCGGTCGCCACGCCACAGGGGTTGGCATGCTTGACGATCACGCAGGCCGGCCGCGCGGCGCCGAGATCGGCGATCAGTTCGAACGCGGCGTCCGTGTCGTTGATGTTGTTGTAGCTGAGCTCCTTGCCCTGCACCTGCGCCGCCGTGCCGACGCCGGGCCGCGCCTCGGCGGTGCGGTAGAAGCCGGCCGCCTGGTGGGGGTTCTCGCCATAGCGGAGCGGCTGGGCCAGGCGGCCCGCGACGACACGCCGGCGCGGCATGGTCTCGCCCGCCTGCCCGGCCATCCAGGTCGAGACCTCGGCATCATAGGCGGCGGTGCGCGCATAGGCGATCGCCGCCAGCTCGCGCCGGAGCGCCGGCGTCAGCCCGCCATGCGCCTCGATCTCCT
>JBCBPG010000353.1:0-5250 GCA_039820865.1 Pseudomonadota bacterium | reverse complement strand
CTCGCCTACGACCGCGACCTGCCGCTTGTCGCCACCAACGAGGTCCATTTCGAAAGCCCGGACATGCACGGCGCCCATGACGCGCTGATCTGCATCGGCGAGAGCGCCTATGTGAACGAGACCGACCGGCGGAGCCTGACGCCCGAGCACTGGCTGAAGCCGGCCGACGCCATGGTCGAGCGTTTCGCCGATCTGCCTGAGGCCATCGAGAACACCGTCGAGATCGCGCGCCGCTGCGCCTTCCGCCCGCGCACGCATGCGCCGATCCTGCCGCGCTTTGCCGAGGACGAGGTCGAGGAGCTGCGCCAGCAGTCGCGCGAGGGGCTGGCCGCCCGGCTGGCGGTGATCCCCCATGCCGCCGAGGTGGCCGAGTACGAGGCGCGCCTCGACTTCGAACTGACGATCATCGAACGGATGGGCTTTCCCGGCTACTTCCTGATCGTCGCCGACTTCATCAAGTGGGCCAAGGCGCATGACATCCCCGTGGGGCCCGGCCGCGGCTCGGGCGCAGGCTCGCTGGTCGCCTATGCGCTGACGATTACCGACCTCGACCCCTTGCGTTACGGCCTCCTCTTCGAGCGGTTCCTGAACCCCGAGCGCGTGTCGATGCCCGACTTCGACATCGACTTCTGCCAGGACCGGCGGGAGGAGGTGATCGAGTATGTCGCCGACAAGTACGGCCGCGACCGCGTGGCCCAGATTATCACCTTCGGTGCGCTCCTCTCCAAGGCCGCCGTGCGCGACGTCGCGCGCGTGCTGCAGCTCCCCTTCGCCGTCGGCGACCGGCTCTCGAAGCTGATCCCGGTCGAGGGCGTCAAGCCCGTCTCGATCCCCAAGGCGCGCGCCGAGGAGCCGCGCTTTGCCGACGAGGTGGCCAAGGACGAAACCGTGGGCGTGCTGCTCGACATCGCCGAGCGGATCGAGGGGCTCTACCGCAACGCCTCGACCCATGCCGCGGGCGTGGTGATCGGCGATCGCCCGCTGGTCGAGCTGGTGCCGCTCTACCGCGACCCCAAGTCCGAGATGCCGGCGACGCAGTGGAACATGAAATGGGCCGAGGCGGCGGGCCTGGTGAAGTTCGACTTCCTCGGCCTGAAGACGCTGACCGTCATCCAGAACGCCGTCGACCTGCTCAAGCTGCGTTCGGTCGAGGTGGACATCGCGACCATCCCGCTGGACGATCCCGAGACCTACGCACTCTACGGCCGGGCCGACACGGTGGGCGTGTTCCAGGTGGAAAGCGCAGGCATGCGCGACGCGCTCCGCCAGCTCCAGCCCACCTGCATCGAGGACATCGTGGCGCTGGTGGCGCTCTACCGCCCCGGCCCGATGGAGAACATCCCCGTCTATTGCGACGTCAAGAACGGGCGGCGCGCGCGCGGCCGCATCCATCCGCTGATCGACGACATCCTGGACGAGACGCAGGGCATCATCGTCTACCAGGAGCAGGTGATGGAGATCGCCCGCAAGATGGCGGGCTACTCGCTGGGCGGCGCCGACATGCTGCGCCGCGCGATGGGCAAGAAGATCCAGGCCGCGATGGATGCCGAGCGGCCCAAGTTCATGGACGGCGCGGCGGCGAACGGTGTCGACAAGGCCAAGGCGACAGAGGTCTGGGACCTGCTCGACAAGTTCGCGAACTACGGGTTCAACAAGTCCCACGCCGCCGCCTACGGGCTGGTCAGCTACCAGACCGCCTGGCTCAAGGCGAACCACCCGGTCGAGTTCATGGCCGCGGTCATGAACCTCGATCTCAACCTCACCGACAAGCTGAACGGCTATGTGCAGGAGGCGCGGCGCCTCGGCATCGAGGTCAGCGCGCCCTGCGTCAACCGCTCCGAGGCGCAGTTCACGGTGCGCGAGGGGCGGGTCCTCTATGCGCTGGGCGCGCTCAAGGGCGTCGGGCTCGAGGCGATGCGCCTGGTCGAGGCGGCGCGCGCGGACGGGCCGTTCCGCGACCTCTTCGACGTCGCCCGACGGGTCGAGCTCAAGGCGCTCGGCAAGCGGGCGCTGGAGATGCTGGCCCGTGCCGGGGCGTTTGACGCGCTCGAGCCGAACCGCGCGCGGGTGCTGGCGGCGCTCGACCGGCTGATCGAATACTCGGCGGCACATGCGGCCGAGCAGGCGTCGGGACAGGGCTCGCTCTTCGGGGGCGGGGGCGAGCCGCTGCCGCCGCCACGCCTGCCCGCGGGCGAGGACTGGCTGCCGACCGACCGGCTTGCGGCCGAGCACGCGGCCGTCGGCTTCTACCTCTCGGGCCACCCGCTCGACATCTATGCGGATGCCTTGGCGCGCCGGCGGGTGCTCAACCACGTGGCCTTTCTCGAGCGCTGGGGGGCGGATGGCGGGACGGGGCGGATCGCGGGCACGCTGGCGGGCGTGCAGATCCGCAAGTCGGCCAAGGGCAACCGGTTCGCCTTTCTGCAGTTCTCCGACAGCGCCGGCGGCTACGAGGTCATGGCCTTCTCCGAGGCGCTGGCCGAGGCGGAGGCCTGGCTGACGCCGGGCGCCAACCTCGTGCTGGAGGTCGAGACCGAGGGCGAGGCACAGGGCGGGCGGCTGCGGCTGCGCCGCGTGCACCCCATCGACGAGGTCGTCGCCTCGACCCAGGGCCTGCGCGTCTATGTCGGCGCGGCCGAGGCACTGGCCTCGGTGCGCAGGCGCCTCGAGATCGGCGCGCGGGCGGGCGGGCAGGGCCGCCGCTCGGCCGGTCCGATCACCCTGGTCGTCGCGCTGCCCGAGATGGACCGCGAGGCCGAGATCGCCCTGCCGGGCAGCTTCCCGACCGGCCCGGAGATCCGCGGCATGCTGAAGGACGTGGCCGGCGTCGAGGCCGTGGAAGAGGCCTGAACTAATTTTAACACTAACAAACAATGACATGGAGGGTACTTTTAAGACGTTTACCTGACTTCTTAAAAGGCATG
This sequence comes from Pseudomonadota bacterium, assembly GCA_039820865.1. Lineage (GTDB taxonomy): Bacteria > Pseudomonadota > Alphaproteobacteria > Rhodobacterales > Rhodobacteraceae > Thermohalobaculum. Next base: position 2,326 of record JBCBPG010000353.1, on the reverse strand, counting down.
TCAGGTTTTGGCGTGAAACCGATCCGCGACACGGCTGGGGGGCCGTGGTCGCGGAGGGTCCACGATGCGGTTGCCGACAGCGGAGGAGCAGCTCTATCTCGAGCTCATCAACCGCGCGCGGAGCGATCCGCAGGGCGAGCTGGACCGGCTCGTCATCGACCGCGCCAGTGCGACCGGCGTGACCGGAGACATCACGGCCGCGCTCGCCTTCTTCGCCGTCGATCTCGACGCGCTGGATGCCGCGCTGGCCGATGCCGTCGCCGTGGCACCGCTCGCCTGGTCGACGACGCTGGCTGTCACGGCGCGCAACCACAGCGGCCTCATGATCGAGCACGAGACGCAGGCGCAGACCCTGCCTGGCCAGCCGACGCTGCGCGAGCGGCTGGATGCGTCCGGCTACGAGGGCTGGCTCGAGGCGAGCCAGAGCATCTTCGCCCACGGCGGCAGCATCGAGCACGCCCATGCCGCGCATTTCATCGACTGGGGCGCGGGACCGGGGGGCATGAACGCGGGGGCCGGCAACCGCGAGCGGCTGCTGGCGGCCGAGATGAACGAGATCGGGCTCGGCCTCCTGGCGTCGGCGCCCGGGCTCCGCGCGGTCGGGCCTTGGGTCGCCACGCAGCAGATGGCACTGCGGCCCGGGATCCCCGCCGCCCTGGTTGGCACGGTGACCGACGACCTCGACGGCGACGACTTCTACGACATCGGCGAGGGACTGGCCGGCGTCACGGTGCGGGCGACGGGCAATGCCGGCAGCTTCGAGACCACGACGTGGGAGAGCGGCGGCTTCCGGCTCGACCTGCCCGACGGGGCCTACGACCTCCAGGTCGGGGGCGGGGCGCTCGGCGGCTATTTCACCGGCGAGATCGTGATGAGCGGGGTCAACCGGCAGCTCGACGTGCGCGCCGACGAGGCGACCGCCCCGGCCGACCGGTTCGTGTTCGGCGCGGGTGACGCGGCCGAAGACGGCGGCGACAACGACGATCTCGTCGAAGTCGACGGCACGCCGTTCAACGACACGATCGTCATCACGGGGGGCAGCGCCCTGGTCATCGCCAGCGGCGGCAGCGACCGCGTCACCACGGCCGAGGGCGGTGACACGGTCTTCGGCGGTTCGGGCAACGACGTCATCAAGACCGGCGACGGGGCCGACGTGGTCTTCGGCGGCACCGAGGACGACACCGTCCTCTCCGGCCTTGGCGACGACGTGATCTGGGGCGAGGCGGGCGACGACGTCCTCAAGGCCTCGGAGGGCGAGGACACCATCCTCGGCGGCGCGGGCAACGACACGATCTTCGGCTGGCGCGGCGACGACCTGGTCGAGGGCGGGCCGGGCGACGACGTGCTGCGCGGCGATTTCGACGAGGACCGCCTGGAAGGCGGGCCGGGGACCGACCGCCTGGTAGGCGGGCCCGGACGCGACACCTTCGTGTTCCGCGTCGGCTTTGGCGAGGACCGGGTCCTCGACTTCAACCCCTACGCCGAACTGCTGGATTTCTCGGACCATTCCTGGGTCTCGGGCATCGCGGATCTGGCGTTCGCGCAGGTCGGCACCTCGGCCGTGGTGACCACGCCCGACGGTGGCCGGCTGGTCCTGGCCGAGGTCGAGATCGCGCGGCTGAGCGAGAGCGACTTCATCTTCTGAGAGAATGCCGGCGGGGGCCGGCGCGGGACAGGCAGACAAGGGAGCAAAGCATGAGCCTGATGAGCGAGATCCCCGAGATCGGGCAGCGGCGCCTGCTGGAGACCGAGACGGTGTCCCTGCTGGCCGAGGAGGGCGGCGCGGAGATCCTCGAGCTGCTGGGCGCCGCGGCGGACGAGGATGCCGAGGGCGCGTTCACCGCGCTGGCGGCGGCGGTCGAGGCGGGTGATGCGGCGGCGGCCGGTGCGGCGGTCCATGCGCTGAAGGGCACGGCCGGCAGCCTGGGTCTGGCGCGCGTCGCCGCCCTGGCCGAGCGGCTGATGCGCGATGCCGCCGAGGGGCGCGTGCCGAGTGCCGCGACCGCCGAGGCGCTGGCGATGCTCTGGCGCGAGAGCATGGCGCGGTTCCATGAGCATGTCGGGACCGAGGCGGCCTGACCGTCGTCTCCCGGGCGGGCAGGCTCGGCGGCCCGCCCGTCCTGGCGGTCCGCAGGAGCGGGGCCGGGCAGTCGCGGCGGCTGCGCTAGAGCGCTTGCCGACCTGACTGCGTCAGGTCTCGCGCTCCAGGGTGTTTTGTTTGCCGCATTTTTTTGTCGCCAGACTGGTTCAGTCTGGCTGGAAAATGCTCTAGCCGCTGGCGGGGACCGCACCGGGCTTGCCCCGCTCGATCACCAGGGCCGAGACG
>JBCBPG010000352.1:0-5257 GCA_039820865.1 Pseudomonadota bacterium | reverse complement strand
GAGGCGCGGGACGGGGTCGTCAACGCCTTCGGTCAGGCGCATGACATCGACAACCTGTTCGTCTCGGACGGCTCGGTCTTCACCACCGGTGCGGCCGAGAACCCGACGCTGACGATCGTCGCGCTGGCGATCCGGCAGGCGGACTACATCGCGGGCCAGATGTCCTCGGGCGCGATCTGACGACCCGGGACCAGTGACGGGCGGGCGGCCCCGGCGGGGCCGCCCGTTGCCGTTCCGCGGGACCCCTGCCCCGCCGCCCGTGTCGGCCGGCCCCCTCCGGCGCATCGCCGTCCCCGCAGTTCCGCGCCGTCCGGCGATCGGCAGTCATGCCGGCGTCACGACCGCCTGCTAGGTCGCGACCGAGCCGGCGAGAGAAACAGGGCGGGGGCCAACGATGCCTGACTTTACGCTTGTCGTCATTTCCGACACTCACATCAGCCGGACGCACCCCTACTTCTTCCACAACTGGGATGTCACCTGCGAGGCGGTGAATGCGCTGGCGCCGGATGTCGTCGTCGTCACGGGCGACGTGTCGTTCAACGGCCCCGACCGGCCCGACGACCTGAGCTTTGCGGCCGGCGAGATGGCGCGGCTGAAGGCGCCTGTCTGCCGGGTGCTGCCGGGCAACCACGATCTCGGCTACTCCCCCGCGATCGCGGCCGAGCAGGCGCTGACGGCCGCGCGGCGCGAGGCCTATCTCGCGGCCTTCGGGCCCGATTTCTGGACCTTCGACCATGGCGCCTGGCGCTTCATCGGGCTCAATCCGTTCCTGCTGGAGAGCGGACTGGCGGCCGAGGCCGAGCAGGAGGCGATGATCGACGCCGCGCTGGAGGGCCATGGCGGGCCGGTCGGCGTCTTCACCCATGTGCCCTTCTTCGCGCATCGCCCCGACGAGACGGATGGCGGGACCTCGGCGACGATCCGGCCGGGGCCGCGGGCGGCGCTGCTGGGGCGTTTCGCGCGGTCGGGCGCCGTGCGCTTTGTCGCGAGCGGCCACCTGCACCGCTACAAGCGCATGAGCGTCGACGGGATCGAGCATGTCTGGGCGCCGGGCACGGCCTTCATGTCGACGGGGCCGCGCAGCAACGCCTGGGGCGGCGAGCCCTGGGTCGGCTTCGTCAGCGTCGCCTTCGAGGGCGAGCGCTTTACGGCCGGGGTCGTCGAGCCGGACGACATGATCAACATGGATCTGCGCAACTGGAACCGCGGCGCGCGGCACGGCTACTACAGGATCGCGGCGCAAGCCTTTCGCCGGCCTGATGTTTCGGGCTGATACCGTCGGCGTCGTCCGGCCCCGGTGACGCCGTCACCCCCGGTTGCGAGCGCGGACCGAGCCACGACGCCGCCCCCATGGCGCGCGACCCCTGACGTCGCGGGGTGGTCCCTCCCGTCGGAAGAACGGCGGTGGCCGGTCCTGGGCCGGTCCTGGTGGCGAGAGCGGTCCTGTTCGCCGAACGGGCCGCGAGGGGGCCGCGAGGGAGGGGCGCCCGCCGCGGCCGGGGGGCCGGGCGGGCGCTGGCTGCGCGGGCGGGCTCAGACGAGCAGGTCGCCGAAGCCGATCGCGTCGGCCGCCGCGACCTCGTCGAACAGGGTCGACAGGGCGTCGGCCGCCGTCCCGGCCGTCTCGCCGTCCTCGAAGGTGAACTCGAAGCGCCCCTTGACGCCGCGGCCCGCGATCAGCAGCTCGCCGTCGTCGTCGGCCTCGACCCGGGTCGGGCCCCTGCCGTCGGCGATCCGCCCGGCCCTGAAGTCGCCGTCGCGCGTCTGCTCGCCGCCCAGCACCTCGACCACGCCCTCGACGAAGGTCTCCAGCGTCGAGAAGCGGGCCTGCGTCTCGCCGCCGTCGAGCGTGACGCCGAACGCGCCGTTCTGCTTGTCGAAGAACAGGCGCGCAGGCCCGGCGTCGAAGCGGAAGTCGTCGGCGTCCGTGGCGACGACGTCCTTGCGGTCGATCCTGTCGAACAGCCGCTCGACGAAATCGCCGAAGTTCTCGGCGTCGCGCATGGTGTCGAAGGCAACGAGATAGCTGCCCTCGATGCCGTCGCCGGCGATCTCGACCTCGGCATCGCCGTTGACGGTGATGCTGTTCGGCCCGGCGCCGTCATCCAGCACCTGGTCGTCGATGACGCCCTCGTCGAGGACGTCGCCGTCGAACAGGAAGGCCGACCGGACGAGCAGCGGATCGACGTCGTCGAAGGTCTCGCGCCCGCGCACGTCCTTGCCCCGGACGACGAAGTCGTCGCCGTTGAAGCCGAAGACGTTGATGCCGCCATTGGTGCCCTTGACCAGGGCGAAGGGGCTGCCGGTGTCGGTGTCGCCCTCGGGGCCGGTGACGGTCACGGTGACCTCGGCCCCGGCCTCGGCCGTGCCGCCGGCATCCGCGACGGTGTAGAGGAAGCTGTCGGTCGCGCTCTCGCCCGCGGCGAGATAGGCGAAGCGGCCGGCCGGATCGTAGTCGATCGTGCCGTCGGCGTTCGCGGTGACCGTCCCCTCGGTCGCGCTGTCGTCGACCGCGCTGACGGCGATGGCGTCGCCGAGGTCGTTGGCCAGCACGTCGATCGTGACCGGGTCGCAGTGCCCGGTTTCGGCGGTGTCGTCGGTGGCCACCAGGTCGGGCGTGAGATCGAGCCCGACGATCAGCGGATCGTGGTCCGAGGCGCGGAACGGATCCTCGCCGAAGAGCGCGAGCCGCTGGGCGTCGGACTGGAAGTTGAGGTTGTAGTCGAGCACCGCCGGCTCGTCGGCGTTGATGTGCCATTCGGCCAGGCCGGTGATCTGGGCGTCGAGCGAGCGCGTGGCGAGCGCGTAGTCCAGCGTGCCGTAGGTCTGCACGTAGGGCACCGCGTCGAGGTCGACGGGAAAGCCGAAGGAGTAGTCGTCCGCGGTGATGCGGGTGACGTAGTCGTCGTCGGTGCCGCGGGTGTCGTCGGCGCCGTCCAGCACCGCCTGGATCGCGTCCTCCATCAGGTAGGCGTTGAGATCGCCGATGATCAGGAAGTCCGGGTCGCCCGAGGCGGTGGGGTCGGTGGCCAGCCAGTCGACCAGCGCCTCGGCCGCGTTGGTGCGGATGTTGGGGTTGTTGGCCTGGCCGTCGCCGATGCCGGTATCCGCCACCTCGGCCGTCGTCGGGTCGGCGTCGTCGTCGTAGGTGGCGACCGAGCCCTTGGACTTGAAGTGGTTGACCGCGACGGTCAGGTCGGCGCCGGTCCCGATCTCGCTGAAGGTCTGGGCCAGCGCCGGGCGCTGGGTGCCGACGGTCTCGAAGCGCGGGTCGACGGTCTCGTCGAGGATCGCGAAGTCGCCGTTCGGCGCGACGGTCGCGGTGTCGTAGATGAAGCCGACCTTGATGGCGTCGCCCTCGACCGGGCCGCCCTGGGCGCCCTCGATCGGGCCGGTGTCGACGAAGTCGTAGACGACCGGGCCGGCGGCGTTCAGCGCGTCGACCAGGGTGCCGATCGCCGTGACCGTGTCGCCGATCACGTCGTTCTCGATCTCGATCAGCCCGACGATGTCGGCCGAGATCGCGGTGATCGCCTCGACCAGCTTGGCGAGCTGGCGGTCGAACTCGCTGCGCCCCTCGGGGTCGGTGGTGAAGACGCCGTCCTCCGATTCCGCGCCGCGCGGCTCGAGGTCGCCGGCCGGGCCGGTGATGTTCGGGCCGTTGAAGCTGCCGACATTGGTGTCGATGGTCTCGAAGAAGTTCAGCACGTTGAACGAGGCGACGGTGAAGTCGCTGCCCACGTCGGGCGGTGTCTCGGGGCGCGGGTTCGTGCTGACGAAATCGGGCGTCACGGTCGGGACGACGCGGTAGTTCGCCTCGGCGAAGGGCTCCTCGCGGAACGTGACCACGCCGGTCAGGTCGGTCAGCGTGTCGCCGGCGCGCAGCGTGCTGGTCGCGTCGAGCCCGCCCGCGGGGAAGATCGGGTCGCGGTTCTGATCGTCGAAGAAGGCGTCGTCGATCACCACCGCGCGCCGCGCGACGTCCTGCTGGAACTGCTCGAAGGCGGCGATGTCGGGCGCGTTGGCCTGGGTGAAGTTCTGGATGCGCCCGCCGGTGTTGAGCCCGACCTCGTTGTAGCGGCCGAGGCCGAAGACGTCGCTGACCGTCAGCGTGTCGGGGAAGGTGACCAGCATGCCCTCGACCGCCTCGTAGTCGGGCAGGATCAGGCCGGCGTCGGTCACGGTGCCGGCGACGAGGAAGCCGGTGTCGGGATCGGCGACGATGCTGGCGGGGGTGACGAGGTCCTGGTTGGCGCTGCTCACCACCTCGATCGCGGTGATCTCGTCGATCTGCGTCTCGCCGCCGAACTCGTCGACGGTGCCGGTCAGCGTGACCAGATCGCCCACCGCGAGGTCCGGCACGCCGACCGAGGCATTGCCCTGGAAGACGAAGATGCCCTCGGAGGTCGCGGCGTCGCCGTCGCTGTCGCTGTCCTCCTCCTGCAGGTAGAAGCCGTCGAGGTCGCTGTCGGCCGCGTCCTGGAAGTCGGCCGTGACGACCGCGGTGACGATCACGCGCTCGCCGGCGAAGGGGCTGGCCGCCCCGCTGCCCTGGATCTCGCTGATCAGGCGCGCCGTCGGATCGTCGCCGCCACCGCCGCCGTCGTCGCTGGCCGCGGTCGGCGTCGCCTCGCCCGGGGTGAAGAAGCTGTCGTTGATGCGGAAGCCGCCGGTGGCCGAGGGGTCGCGGACGACGCCGGCCGGCAGGAACGTCCCGTCCGGCCCGACGACCGGCGCGTCGAAGAAGCCGTCATCGGCCTCGTCGGCCTCGTCGATCACGGTGACCGCGTCGATCACGGTCTCGCCGCCGGTCACGCCCGACCCGGTGATCGTCGCGGTCTCGACCAGCGCCAGCGTGTAGGACGAGTTCTCGATGAAGTTGTCGGCGATGATCGCGTCCGGCGTGACGCCGAAGTCGTCGACCACCTCGGTATCGTTGCCGAGCAGGAAGAAGCCGTTGTCGCCGAGCGACGTGCCGGCCGCGAAGTCGAAGCGCCGGTCGATCGCGCCGTTCGAGCTCTGGTCGTCGCTCTCGACGACGATGATGCTGAGACCGTCGAGCGAGGCGCCGGCCGGGCCGAACAGCTCGACGAACTCGGTATCGCCGCCGTCGGTGCTGCCCAGCACCTCGTTGATCACGATCGGCTGCGCGGCGGCCGTGAAGGTGCCGATCGGGAAGGGCGTGGCGGCGCTGTCGTTGCCGGTCTCGCCGTCGAGCGCGTTGGGGCCGCTGAAGCGCCAGTTGGCCAGCGCGAAG
>JBCBPG010000351.1:0-5264 GCA_039820865.1 Pseudomonadota bacterium | reverse complement strand
GGTGCTGCAGCAGACCGACCGGCTGATCGCGCAGGTGCCCGAGGTCGAGAGCGTCCACGGCAAGCTCGGCCGCGCCGACACCGCAACCGACCCCGCGCCTCTCACGATGATCGAAACCACCATCCGCCTGAAACCGCAGGATGAGTGGCGCCCGGGCATGACCATGGACCGCATCCGCGACGAGCTCGACCGCATCGTGCAGGTCCCCGGCGTGACCAACGTCTGGATCCAGCCCATCAAGAACCGCATCGACATGCTGGCCACTGGCATCAAGACCCCAGTTGGCGTGAAGGTCTCAGGCGCCGATCTCGATGTGATCGAGCGCATCGCCATCGAGGTCGAGCGCGCGGTGGCCGACATCCCCGGCACGGCCTCGGCCTATGCCGAGCGCCCCGTCGGCGGGCGCTTCATCGAGATCGACATCGATCGCCAGGCGGCCGCGCGCTACATGCTCTCGATCGCCGAGGTGCAGGAGGTCGTGCAGACCGCGATCGGCGGGCAGACGATCTCGGAAAGCGTTGAGGGGCTCGAGCGCTTCCCGATCAACCTGCGCTATCCCCGCGACTGGCGCGACAGCCCCGACCGGCTGCGCGACCTGCCCATGGTCACGCCCTCCGGCGCCCACATCCCCCTCGGCGCCGTGGCCGAGGTTCGCGTGGTCGATGGTCCCGGCATGATCCGCTCGGAGAACGCCCGGCGCACCGGCTTCGTCTTCATCGACATCGCGGGGCGCGATCTTGGCGGCTATGTCGAGGAGGCGCGGGGCGTGGTGGCCGAGACGGTCGCCCTGCCGCCCGGCTACTCCCTCACCTGGTCCGGCCAGTACGAGTACATCGAGCGGGTCGAGGCGCGCCTCACCCTCGTCGCCCCGGCCACGCTCGTCATCATCACCCTGATGCTCTTTCTCGCCTTCAACCGGGTGACGGAGGTCGGGATCATCCTCGCCGCCCTGCCCGTCGCGCTCGCGGGCGGCGTCTGGCTCGTCTGGCATCTCGGCTACGACGTCTCGGTCGCCGTCCTCGTCGGCTTCATCGCGCTCGCCGGCGTCGCGGTCGAGACGGCGATCGTCATGCTCCTCTATCTCAACCTCGCCTGGGATCGGCGCGTCGAGGCCGCACGGAGCGCGCGCCGCGCGCTCGGGCCCGACGACATCGAGGAGGCGGTCTTCGAGGGCGCGCTTCTTCGCCTCCGGCCGAAGGTGATGACCGTTGCCACCATCTTCGCCGGGCTGATCCCCATCATGTACGGCAGCGGCACGGGCTCCGAGGTGATGCAGCGCATCGCCGCCCCGATGATCGGCGGCATGGCGACGGCCACGCTGCTCACGCTCTTCGTCATCCCCGCGATCTTCGTGATCTGGAAGCGGCTGTCGCTGCACCGGGTAAACCGCGATCTCGCGCACCCTCTCGTCCTCACCGATCCCCTGCCCGGCGAATGACCGTCGGGTCCCAGCGTCATCGAAAGGAACCACCCATGCGCCTCTTCCTGAGCCTCACGACCGCGGTGCTGCTCTCAGCCCCCCTCGCCATTGCCCAGTCATCGCATGGCGCCGGTCATGGCCAGACGGACCACTCGACGATGAAGCACGGCGACCACGCCGAGATGGCGGGCGTGCACGCCGAGGCCACCATCCACAGCATCGAGGGCGACACCGTGAACCTCAGCCATGGCCCGATCGCGGAGATCGGCTGGCCCGCGATGACGATGGACCTGAAGCTCCTCCAGGGCGCCCAAGTTGGGGAGGTCGCGGCCGGGGATACAGCGATGATGATGCTCGAGAAGGGGCCGGACGGCCTCTACGGCATCCGCGCCCTGATGCCCGCACAGTAGGCCTGCCTGTACCGACCCGGCGCGATCTGCTCGGGTCAAGCCGCCCCCTGGAAGGCTGCGGCGGGCGTCCTCGTACCGGGCGCCCGGTCCGGCCGGCGGTGGTTGTGGAACTCGATCCGTTCGCCGACCGCGCGGCTGGCATGCGCCAGGCTCTCGAAGGGGAGGCGATGGGCGCACTGATTGTCACATGGCGCCGATCCACACTCTCCGGCGCCAAACGGGCTGCGACGGCGCCTTCGTGTCGGGCTGCCTCGCCGTGTCCCGGGCGGTGCTCGACATCCCCTGCCTTGAGCGCTTGCCGATACGTGGATCGGGGGCCGGGGTGCCCGCCTTGATGCTGCACCGGCATCAACACGGTGATCCACGGGTCCGGCCAGCTTCGATCCCGGGGCCCCGGACGGGCGCCTCGTCATCGACGAACCGTCGCGATGACCGCAGTCCAGGCCACAGCGGCCCGACGCTTCGCCGTCGGGGCTGCTGGCGGGTGAGGGTGCCGCCCGCCGCGGCCAGCGCTCCCGGCGGTCACGCGCGCCCCGTTGGACCGGCCTCCCCCGCCGCTTCGGCGCGGGCGCCGCGCAGGGCGTCGGTCGCGTCCTGGTCGACCGAGCCATCCGGAAGCAGCGCGACGCGGTAGATCTCCCGCGCCCGCTCGACCGTGATCCAGCCCTCGCGGACGTCGCGGACGACGCGGGCCGGGTCCCGCCGGGCCGGATCGCCATAGCCCCCGCCGCCGTTCGAGTAGGAGACCACCGTCTGGTCCGCCCGCACCCGGACCTGTGCCGAGGTGCCGAGCGGCGTCACCGTCCCGGCGTCGTCCGCAAGCCACTGCCGTGCGGGCACGGCCGCGCCGCCGCCCTGCACGCCGAGCGCGGGGTTCACCGTGCCGTCCGAGCAGTAGCCGAGCTCGATCTCGCAGTCGACGGGGCGGTATTCGGTGAGGACGCCCGGCGCGCCTCGGTACATGCCCGCCCCTTCGCTGTCCGGGGCGAGGCGGCGGGTCGTCACGAGGATCGGGTGGAGCATCTCGTCGACCTCGACGCTGTCGTAGAAGGGCATGCCCGCGTTGCCCATGGTGAAGAGCGAGAGCCAGCCGTCCTCGGTCGGCACGCCCGCGCCGCCGCCGGCCGCGAGGATCACCTGGTTGACGAAGGGCTCGCCGGTCCGCGGGTCGGTTCCCGAGACGACGCCCGAGGCGGGCGGGATCGCGGCGCCGCCCTCGGCCATGCCGCAGCGCGGATCGATCATGGCGATGGCCCGCTGCACCGCGTTGGTCACCCGGTCGCCGAGATTGGTTGTCGCCACCGAGGTCGAGGTCGGATGGCGCGGGATGCCGACGCAGGAGCCCTCGCGCAGTTTCACCTCGATCCGGCGCAACGTGCCCGAGTTCGCCGGCAGCGAGCGCGGCATCGAGTTGAGCACCCCCACCATCGCCGCCGTGCGCGCGCAGGCATGGCTGAGGTTCACGCCGACGGGCAACGCGTCGATGTTGTCGATCAGGTCGACGGTGACGGTCGCGGCCTCGGGGTCGATGGTGACGTCGGCGTTGGCGGGGATGCCGTCGGCCGGGGTGCCGGGCAGCGGATCGTGGGTGCAGGTCGCGCGCCCGGTGCCCGGCTTGAGCTCGCGGATCGTCCGGGCCATCTGCTCCTCGCAGAGGTCGAACCAGTCGGCGGCGTGGGCGGCCAGCGCCTCCCAGCCGAGCTCGGCGCCCATGCGCCGGATGTCGCGCTCGCCGATCCGCGCCGCCCCCAGCATCGCGAGGTAGTCCCCGCGCCACTGCTCGGGCACGCGGATGCGCATCATGCACATGTTGATGATGTCGACGTTGTCCTCGTAGTCCCGCTGCACCCGGACCGCCGGGAAGATCAGCGCGCCCTCTTCGTAGACGTCGCGCGCCATGCCCATGTAGGTGGTCGGCAGCGAGTTGCCGCAGTCCGCCTGGTGCGCCTTCGAGAGCACCGTGAAGCGGTGCACGCCCTCGTCGTCGAAGACGGGCACGAGGATCGTGTGGTCGGCGGCGTGGCTGTTTCCGTGATAGGGCGAGTTGTGGAGGTAGGCGTCACCCGGCCTCGGGTTCGGATGGATGTCGAGCATCGCGCGGGCCATCATGTCGGCGCCGCCCACGATGTGGATCGGATAGCTCTCCGCCGCCGTCAGCAGCTGGCAGTCGGCCGTGACGATCGCGCAGGAGAAGTCGCGCGCGGTGTTGATCACGCCCGAGCGCGCGGTCCTGAGCAGCGTGTTCGCCATCTTGCGCGTCACGCCGTCGAAGCGCTTCTGCATGATGGCAAGGCGCACGCCGTCGCGGCGCGGGGGCGTTGCGTCGGGGTCAGTCGGCTTCTGCATGGCTCTCGCTCCCTTTCCGCTCAGCCCTCGACGGTCACGACCACATGGCCCTCGGCGCGCCGCCTGGCGATGCAGCCCGGCGGCACAACGACGGTCGTGAAGCTCGACTCGATCACCGCGGGCCCCGCGACGCCCGTCTCCGGCGTCAGCCCGTCCAGCCGCCATGCCGGCGCCTCGATCGGCCCCGTCTCGCGGAAGACCATGCGCCGCTCGCCCATCATGGGGCCGTCCGCCGCACCGGGGCGCACCCGCGGATGCACCCGGTCGGCGACGCGGCAGTACGCGCGGGCGCGGAAGCTCATGATCTCCACCTCGTCGCCGTCGTCGCGGAACGAGAAGAGCTCCTCGTGGCGGGCGTGGAAGTCGGCGACGAGCGCCCCGACCGCGGCCGCGTCGGGGAAGCGCGTCTGCCCGAGCGGCACCTCGATCTCCCAGACCTGGCTTGGATAGCGGCCCTCGAAGGCGTACTCGATCCGCTTCTCGCGCACGCCCTTGCCGGCGCGGGAGAAGAAGCCCTCGGCCTCGCGCTCGAGCGCGCCGACGGCCGCCTCCGCGCGCGCGCCGTCGAAGGCGCGGGTCAGCATCAACTCGGTGCGGGCGAACTCGAAGGTCATCTCCGACATCATGGCGCCGGCCGCGCTCAGTGCCGCGCCGGTGTCGGGCACGATGACGCGCGCACAGCCGAGGCGGCGCGCGATCTGGAGCGAGTTGAGGCCCGAGGCGCCGCCGCCCGCGATCAGGACCGCGCCCGCGGGGTCGATGCCCTGGCGGACGGTTATGGCCTCGATGGCAGTGACCATCTGCTCGGTCGCAAGATCGACGATGGCAAGCGCCGCCTCCTCGACGTCGATGCCCAGGGGGCGCGCCACCTTCTCCTCGATGACCAGGCGCGTCGCCTCGAGCGCGAGTGCCATGTCCCCGCCAAGGAAATAGCCCGGGTCGATGTGGCCGAGGACGAGGGCGGCGTCGGTCACCGTCGGCTCGGTCCCTCCACGGCCGTAGCAGACGGGGCCGGGCGTCGAGCCCGCGCTCTCGGGGCCGACGCTCAGCAGCCCCGCCGCGTCGACCGAGGCGATGGAGCCCCCGCC
>JBCBPG010000350.1:0-5283 GCA_039820865.1 Pseudomonadota bacterium | reverse complement strand
TGCCGCCGCGGCCGGGTCTCAGGGCGCGCGCCTCAGCGGATTCCCATGGCCGAGAGGTCGATGACCTGGGCCGCCTTGTCCTGGGTGATCAGGTTCGGCCCCGAGGGCACGTCGCCGCCCGGCACCAGGCCATAGTTCGCATGCATCGCCAGGAAGACGACCGGCAGGTAGCCCTGCAGGAACTGCTGCTGGTCGATGGCGAAGGCGGCGTCGCCGTCGACGATCGCCTGCAGGAAGTTGGCCGAGAGGTCGAAGCTGGCGACGCGGACGTCGCCGGTCAGGCCCATCGCCTTGACCGCGGCGACGGTCGGCTCGCCCGCGGTCGAGGCGCCGAGGGCGAGGACGGTGTCGATCGCCTCGTCCGCGTCGAGGGCCGCGCGCACCTTGGCCTCGATCTCGGCCGGGGTGTTGGTGGTCGGCAGCACGGTGACATCGCCGCCGAAGCCCTCGGCGAAGCCCTCGCAGCGCAGGTCGAGCGAGACGTTGCCGACCTCCTGGTTGATGCAGAGGCCCTTGGTGCCGCCCATCGCGGCCAGCTCCTTGCCGGCGGCGACGCCCGCGTCGAACTCGGACTGGCCGACATGCAGCAGCGCGCCCAGCTCGCCCGCGACGTCCGAGCCCGAGTTCATCGAGATCACGGGGATCCCGGCCTCGACGGCGCGGCGGATCGAGGCGCCCAGCGCCTCGGAATCGGGGATCGAGACGACGATGCCGTCCGGCTCCTGGTTCACCGCGGCGTCGATCAGCTGGCTCATCGCGACCATGTCGAAGGTCTGGGGCGAGCGGAACTCGACATTCGCGCCGCTGTGCTCGCCGGCCAGTTCGACGCCGTTCTTGACGACCGACCAGAACGGGTCGTTGGCCTGGCCGTGTGCGACGACGACGATCTCCTGCGCCATCGCCGACGAGGCGAAGAGCGCAGCAGCGCAGAAAGCGGCCGGTTTCAGGTACTTGGTCATGGTTCCTCCCTGGACCACAGCGGGGCACCGCCCCAACGTCAGCCCGGAGCGCCCCGATGCTTGTGCCCGATCGCGCCCCAGACAAATTTGGAATTTTTATTCCAATACGGTCGAATCATGGCAGCGGTCAATCCTGCTTGCGCAGCCCGCCCGCCGCGACCGCCAGCGCCGTGGTCAGCGTCATGGCGGCGTTGAGACCGCGGAAGCCGGCGACCTCGTCCTCGCGCACGATCAGCATCTCGGCCGCCCACTCCGCGAGCGGGCAGCGCTCGGTGTCGGTGCAGGCATAGACGGTCACGCCCTGGCGCGCCGCGGTCTCGGCGAGGCGCACGGTCTCCGCCGAGAAGGGGGCGAAGGTGACGGCGAAGAGCACGTCGCCCGGAAAGATCGCGCCCGCCGCGTTCAGCATCCCCGCGCCGAAATGCAGGTTCGCGGGCACCCCCATCTTGTCGAGCAGATAGGTCATGTTGGAGACGACCGCGAAGGCGCGGCGCAGCCCCACCAGATGCACGACGCGCGCCGACGCCATGCTGCGCGCGATCCGGTCCAGGCTCTCCTGCGTAACGGTATTTGCCATGGAAAGCAGTGACTTATGGCCGGCCTCAGAGAAATCGCCCAGCAGCCTGTCGGTGCCGATCGCGCCCTCCTCGCGCAGGCTGGCGAGGCGCGCCTCGTAGTTGGGGCGGAATTCGGTATAGCGCGCGCGGAAGAGCGCCTGCATCTCGGAATAGCCCGTGAACCCCAGCGCCTGGCAGAAGCGGATGTAGACCGAGGGCGCGACGTCGCAGGCTTGCGCCATCTCGGAGACCGTCGAGACCGCGATCAGGTGCAGGTGGCGCCGGGTAAAGCTGGCGCACTGCTTGAGGCGCCGCGGCATCTCGTCCGCCGAGGCGTCGAGCAGGGCGAGGAAACCGGACACCGTGGCGGGCGCCACCCTCGGCGGCGGTCCAGCGGCCTCGCCGGGCGGCCCCCCGGGCACCTCTCCCGGCACCTCCCCGGGTGGCTTTCGCTCGCTCATGCCGACCTCCCGCCTTGACAGGGACAGCATAACGCCGGAGAAGAAAAATAGAATAAAAATTCCACTTCGGGGGAGGATGTCATGGCGCTCGGCCTCGGCCTGATCGGGACCGGCTTCATGGGCAAGGCACATGCGCTGGCCTATCGTGCCGCCGGCCCCGTCTTCGGCGGCCTGCCGGCCGTGCGGCCCGTCGCGCTCTGCGACGCGGATGTCGGGCGGGCGCAGGCGATGGCGCGCCAGCTCGGCTTTGCCCGCGCCACCGATGCCTGGGCGGACCTGGTCGCCGATCCCGCCATCGACATCGTGGCGATCACCACCCCGAACGCGCTGCATCGCGAGATGGCGCTGGCCGCGATCGCCGCCGGCAAGCATGTCCATTGCGAGAAGCCGCTGGCGCTGACGCTGGGCGAGGCCGCGGAGATGGAGGCCGCCGCCCGGGCCGCGGGCGTGCGCACCATCGTGGGCTACAACTACGTCCACAACCCCGCGGTCGCGCATGCGAGGGCGCTGATCGCGGACGGGCGGATCGGGCGGCCGGTGCATTTCCGCGGCGTCGTGGACGAGGACTACCAGGCCGATCCCGACCTGCCCTGGACCTGGCGGGCGGACCGCGCGGCGGCGGGGCTGGGCACGCTGGGCGATCTCGGCTGTCACCTGGTCTCGATGGCGCATGTGCTGATGGGCGGGATCGCTGACCTGATCGCCGACACGCAGATCGTGCACGAGACGCGCCCCCTGCCCGGCGGCGGCCAGGCACCGGTCGAGAACGAGGATACCGCCACCGCGATCGTGCGCTTCGAGAGCGGGGCGCAGGGCGTTCTGTGCACCTCGCGCTCGGCCTGGGGGCGCAAGAACCGGCTCGACTGGGAGGTGCACGGGACGCGCGGCATGATCACCTTCGCGCAGGAGCGGCTGAACGAGCTGCAGCTCTACGTGAACGAGGGCGCGAAGGCCGAGCAGGGGTTCCGCACCATCCTCACGGGCCCCGAGCACGCTCCCTATGGCCGTTTCTGCCCCGCGCCGGGCCACCAGCTCGGCTTCGGCGATCTCAAGACCATCGAGGTCGCCGCGTTCCTGGGCGCCATCGCCGCAGGCCGCGACGCCTTCCCCAGCTTCACCGACGCGCTCCGCATCGAGCGGGTCATCCATGCCATCGACACCGCCGCCCGCGAGGGCCGGCGCGTCACGCTCAACGAGGTGAGCCCATGAAAGTAGCGCTCTTCGGCGCCGGCCGGATCGGCAAGGTCCACGCGGCCTCGATCAAGACGGACCCCCGCTCGACGCTGGTGGCCGTGACCGACGTGGTGGCCGAGGCGGCCGGTGCGCTGGCGGCCGAGCACGGGATCGAGGCCCGGACGCCCGAGGCGATCCTGGCCGATCCCTCGATCGACGCGATCCTGATCGCGTCCTCGACCAACACCCATGCCGATCTGATCGAGGCGGGGGTGACGGCCGGCAAGGCGATCTTCTGCGAGAAGCCGATCGACCTGTCGCTCGACCGTGCGCTGGCGGTCGGCCGGATCGCCGAGGGGCACGACCGGCCGATGATGATGGGCTTCAACCGCCGCTTCGACCCGAACTTTGCCGCGGTGAAGGCGGCGCTGGAGGCGGGCGAGATCGGCAGGGGCGAGCTGCTGGCGGTGACGTCCTACGACCCCGCCCCGCCGCCGGTGGCCTATATCAAGGTGTCGGGCGGGCTCTACCGCGACATGATGATCCACGACTTCGACATGTGCGCCTTCCTGTTCGGGATGCCGGCGACGGTGATGGCGCACGGGTCCTGCCTGGTCGATCCCGCGATCGGCGAGGCGGGCGACGTGGACACCGCGGTCGTGGTGCTGGGCTATGCCGACGGGCGACTGGCGACGATCCGCAACTCGCGCCGCGCGCCCTATGGCTATGACCAGCGGGTCGAGGTGCTGGGCGCCGGGGGCACGCTGGCGGCGGAGAACGAGATCGAGAACACGGTGGTCAAGTCGACGACGGCGGGCGTCACCTCGGCCAAGCCGGTCTACTTCTTCCTCGAGCGCTACATGCGGGCCTATGCCATCGAGTGGTCGGCCTTTGTCGATGCCTGCGTCGACGGGGCGCCGGTGCCGGCGACGATCCAGGACGGGGTGAACGCACTGGCGCTGGCCGAGGCGGCCGCGCAGTCGCTGGCCGAGGGGCGGCCTGTCGCCGTGACGCCCGCGATGACGGGGGGCTGAGGGATGGCCTTCACGCTGGCGGCCTGCGCCGAGATGCTGTGGCAGGACCGGCCGATCGAGTGGCGCTGTGCGCGGCTGGCCGAGATGGGCTTCCAGGTCGGGCTCTGGAACTGGCCCGACCACGACCTCGCCAAGCTCGAGGCCTCGGGCGCGACCTTCTCGATCATGAACGGCTATCTCGAGGGGCGGCTGGCCGACGAGGCGGGGGCCGATGCGCTGCTGGCCTCGGCGCGGGAGACGGCGGCGGTGGGCCGGCGGCTGGGTGTGCAGCGGCTGAACCTGCACGGCACGGGGCTGGGCGAGGGCGGGCGGCCGGTGGTGGCCGAGGCGGCATCGCCGTGCGCCTGGGTGACGGCGCGCGACACGCTGAGCCGGATCGCGGATCTCGGCGCGGAAATGGGTGTCGTCTTCACGCTGGAGAACCTGAACACGGCCGTGGACCATGCCGGCGTGCCCTTTGCGCGGGCCGAGGAGACGCTGGCGCTGGTCGCGGCGGTCGACCGGCCGGAGCTCCGGCTCAACCTCGACCTCTACCACGCGCAGATCGGCGAGGGGAACCTGGTCGAGCTCTGCCGCGCCGCCCTGCCCTGGATCGGCGAGATCCAGGTCGCCGACGTGCCCGGGCGCTGCGAGCCCGGCACCGGCGAGATCAACTATGCCGGCGTCGCGCGCCACCTGGCGGCCATGGGCTATGACGGGCCGGTGGGGATGGAGGCCTTTGCCGCCGGCGACCCCGAGGCCGCGCTCGAGGCCTTCCGCACCGCCTTCACGCCCGCCTGACGCCTCACGCGGTGCCGGCGCGGGCCCGGGTCCAGAGCGCCTCGGCCGCGGCCTGGGCGTCGCGCATGATCGCCGCCTCGTCGACCAGCGTGGCGGCGCCGTCCTCGACGACCAGGCGGCCGTCGACCAGCACGTGGCGCACGTCGCGCCCGTGGCCGACATGGACGACCGCGCCGAGCGGGTCGAGCAGCGGCACGAAGTGCGGCCGGCGCGCGTCGATCAGCACGATGTCGGCCTTCATCCCCGGCGCGAGGCGGCCGATCTCGCCGTCCAGCCCCATGGCGCGGGCGCCGTTGACGGTGGCCATGGCAAGCACGTC
>JBCBPG010000349.1:0-5288 GCA_039820865.1 Pseudomonadota bacterium | reverse complement strand
CGCCGAGCAGGATGGACTGGACCAGCGCCCCCGCCACCGCCGTGGCGACCAGGATGGCCCAGCCACGGGGCTCTTCCTCCACGGACAGGAGGCCGAGCGCCATCGCCCCCCGCCGCGCCAGCAGCACCGCCCCCGCCAGCGCCAGCATCGTGGTACCGAGATAGAGCGTGGCATAGCCCAGCATCAGACCGACGTAGCGGCCGGCCAGCTCGCGCATGACGAAGAACGGCGTCTTCTGGTCGGTCGCATAGGCCAGCGCGCTGTCGATCATGCCGAGCCGGAAGGGCTCGATCGCCCCGGCCGCCGCATAGACCAGCACGACGGCGGCGAGCGGCACCAGGCCGCCCGCGATGTAGGGGATCGTGCGCCCCAGCACCGCGCGGTCATGGCGGCCGAGGCCGAGGATCAGGAGCCCGAGCACCACCACCACGATGGCATGGTTCGTTCGTGTCAGCGTCGCCAGTGACACCAGCAGCCCCGCCCCCGCCAGCGCCCAGCCCGTGCGCGGGTAGAGCGCGACCAGCACCGTGGCCCAGAGGGTGAAGGTCGTCGCGACCAGCGTGGTGTCGGTATAGGCGGTGAACTTGGTCGCCGTCAGCGCCACCAGCACCAGCGCCCCGACCCCGCCCGCGACCCGCCCCGAGAGATGGCGGCCGAGCACGTAGACCGCCATGGCGGTGGCGAAGAGAAAGGCGTCGCCGGTCAGGCGCACGGTCGCCAGGCTCTCGCCGAACAGCGCCATGGCCCCGGCCAGCACCAGGAAGATCGCGGGCGGCTTGACGTCGAAGGCGTAGGTGTAGGGCAGGTGGCCGTCGAGCACGTCGCGCGCCATCAGCATGAAGGCGGTCTCGTCCTCGTTGTAGACCTCGGTGACGAGCGCGCCGGTCTGCGTGGCGACGAGCAGCACCAGAACGCCGGCCACCCAGGCGAGATCGCGCATGCCTGATCCCCCGGCTGCCGCGTCGTGCCGTGCGTCAGTTCCGCTCCAGCGCGCAGGCTCTTAGCGCCTCCATCGGGACGATGTCCAGCGCGCGGCGATGGGTGGCGATCAGCGAGATGCGGGGGGCGACGCCGGCCTCCCATGCCTCGAGAAAGCGCGCGGCGCACAGGCACCAGCGGTCGCCCTCCTTGAGGCCGGGAAAGCCGAACTCGGGCCGCGGGGTCGAGAGGTCGTTGCCGCGCGACCGTGAGAAGTCGAGGAAGGCGTCGGTCATCACGGCGCAGACCGTGTGGCTGCCGCGGTCCATTGCGTTGGTGTCGCAGCAGCCGTTGCGGAAGAAGCCCGTCATCGGCGCCTCGGAGCAGAGGGCGAGGTCACCGCCGAGGACGTTCTCCGACGGTTCGAGATCGAGGCCCGGCATCAGTCTCTCCCGTCGAGGTCCCATCGAAGGCGAAGACCCGCACTCTAGGGCCAGATCGGTCACGCGCAACCGTGACCGTTCCGCTGCGCCACATCGTGAGCGTGGCGTCATTGTGCGCCGGAACGCGGACTCTCATATCGTTGTGACCGGTACGGGGCACAGGGTCGCACCCCGCCGGTCCGGCCGGAACCCGCTCCGGTCCAGAGACGACCCGAGACGAGGAGAGCTCCATGTCCGCATCAAAGACCACCGCGATCGACATCCGCCCCGCCGCGCAGGTTCGCGCGCGGCGCCGTTTCCTGGCCGGTGGCGCCGCGGCGCTGGCCGCCCTTGCCGCGCCCCTTGGCCGTCCCGCCGCCGCGGCCGACGCCGAGGTGATCGAGCGGCGGGTCGATCTCGCGCTCCGCCAGCTCTACGAGGAAGTGCCGGGCACGCGCGAGCTCGCCGGCCGCGCGCTCGGCATCCTGGTGATGCCGCAGGTGGTCAAGGGCGGCTTCATCGTCGGCGCGTCCTATGGCGAGGGGGCGCTCCGCCTCAACCCCGGCGACGGGCTGGGGACGACGACGCAGTACTACTCGCTGGGCGGCGCCTCGGTCGGATTCCAGGCGGGCATCCAGGAATCGAGCCACGCGCTCTTCTTCCTCACCCAGTCGGCGCTGGAGAAGTTCCGCCGCTCGGACGGCTGGGAGGCGGGTGCGGATGCCGAGGTGACGGTGCTGGACGCGGGCGCCAATCTCGGCGTCGACAGCACGGTCACCCAGCGCCCGATCGTGGCCTTCGTCTTCGGCCAGGGCGGCCTGCTGGCCGGCGCCAGCATCGAGGGCGCCAAGTACAGCCGCATCGTCCGCTGAGCGCCACACGGCGCCGCCGTCGCGGGCCGGCGGCGCCCCTTGCGCGCGGGAGATGCCTCAGGCGGCGCGCCGTCGGAGGAAGGCCAGCGCCCCCAGCCCGCCGATGAGCAGCAGCGCCGGCGCCGGCAGCGGCACGAAGCCCACCCTGACCGCGTCGATCTCGAAGGACGCCTGGGTGCTGCCGAAGAAGGAGAACTCAGTGTCCCTCACATTGATCAACGTGATCGATGTCATGTCCAGAGGCCCGGAACTGGTCGTCGTCGCAAGCCTGATATCGGCAAAGAAAACGGCGATCGTCGTCGCCTCGACGATCGTGCCGACCGGCACGGCGATCCGGCTGCTGTTGCGAGCGGCGTCCGTCAAAACCAGGACGACGTTGTCCCCGAGCAGGCCATCCGCCGACAGGAAGTCGATCAGCAGGGCGTTGTTCGTACCGCCCCCGGTGAGGTCGAGGGCGTTCGATCCCGAAATCGTGCCGGGCAACGTGAACGCGAAGTCGTAGAAGCCCGGTGCTCCGCTGGTCGACGCGCGAAACGCGCCGTCCGACACCTCGACCGTCGCCGCGCCGCCGGAGACCCTGCCATCGATGGCACGATCCGTGCCGAAAGCGGTGTTGGGCGCCGCGTCGGTGGTGCTGACCTCGGCATCGGCGAAGAAGCCCGGGCCCTGGTCGTCGTCGAAATCGTCGATAACGAACGGCGCGGCGACTGCCGGGCCGGCGGTCATCAGGCCGAGCGTCACCAGGCCGGCGAAGAAACGGTGCATGGCGGGTCCCCCTGTCCGCACCGCGCACAGCGCCCACCCCCCGGCAGGCCTACCCCTCGCGGTGCACCGTGAAAGGTTAACGCAACGGGAGGCCAGGGCAAGCGTTGATGCGCCCCGGCCGGCCCCCGCGTCAGCGCTTGAGGCGGCGGATGAGCGAGGAGGTGTCCCACCGGCCGCCGCCCATGTCCTGCACCTCGCCATAGAACTGATCGACCAGCGCGGTGACGGGCAGGCGGGCGCCGTTGGACTTGGCCTCATCGAGGCAGATACCGAGATCCTTGCGCATCCAGTCCACGGCAAAGCCGTACTCGAAGAAGTCCTCGAGCATCGTCTTGTGGCGGTTGTCCATCTGCCAGGACCCGGCCGCGCCCTTCGAGATGACCTCGACCACCTGCATGCCGTCGAGCCCGGCCTTCTGGGCGAAGTTGAGCCCTTCGGAGAGGCCCTGCACGAGGCCGGCGATGCAGATCTGGTTGACCATCTTGGTCAGCTGCCCGGCGCCGACGGGACCCATCAGGCCGCAGAACTTGGCATAGGCGTCGATCACGGGGGCGGCGCGGTCGAAGGGCGCCTGGTCGCCGCCACACATCACCGTAAGCGCGCCGTTCTCGGCCCCCGCCTGGCCGCCCGAGACCGGGGCGTCGACAAAGTCGATGCCCTTGTCCTTGCCAACGGCGTGGAGCTCGCGCGCCACGTTGGCCGAGGCGGTGGTGTGGTCGACGAAGAGCGTGCCGGCGGCCATGCCCGCGAAGGCGCCGTCCTCGCCCAGCACCACCGAGCGCAGGTCGTCGTCGTTGCCGACGCAGCAGAACACGATCTCGCTGCCCGTCGCCGCCGCGCGCGGGGTGGCGCCGAAGCTGCCGCCATGCGCGCCCGCCCACTTCTCGGCCTTGGCGGTGGTGCGGTTGAAGACGCGGACCTCGTGGCCCTTGGCGGCGAGGTGGCCGGCCATCGGGTAGCCCATCACGCCCAGCCCCAGGAAACTGACTTTCGCCATGACGGCGTCCCCTCTTGTCTGCTCGATCCTGCGCCGTCCCGGTCGGGCGGCGCCCGGCCGCGGCCCGGCATGGGCGCGGCGCGCGCTCTCCGGCAACCACCGTGGCGCGGATGCGTAGGGTGGGCCCGGGGGGCGCGCGGTCAAGTCTCGCGGCCGGGGCGCTCCCGTGCCAGTCTCCGCCGCGCCGGGCGCGGCAAGGCGCCGCTCCGGAGAGACGCGGCGGGGGGCGGCGTGGCGCTGGTGCTCAAATGGCTGTTGCGGGTGCTGACCGCGGTGCTGGCGATCGGCGCGGCGGCCGGGGCGCTGGCGTTCTACCTCGTCTCGGGCTCGCTGCCCGACCACGATGCGCGGCTCACGCTGGAGGGGCTCAAGGCCCGGGTCAGCATCGTGCGCGATCCCCACGCCGTGCCGCATATCCGCGCCGAGAACGCCGAGGACGCCTATTTCGCGCTCGGCCTCGTCCATGCGCAGGACCGGCTCTGGCAGATGGAGCTGAACCGCAGGGCGGCACAGGGGCGGCTCTCGACACTTCTCGGGACGCGGACGACCGAGCTCGACCGGCTGATCAAGACGCTCGACCTCTACGGCCATGCCAGCCGCGCGGTCGAGCGCCAGTCGCCCGAGGCGCAGGCGGCGCTGGAGGCCTATGCCGACGGGGTGAACGCCTGGATCCGCACGATCCACGAGCGGGCGCTCGGCCGGGGCGCGCCGGAGTTCTTCCTGTTCGCGACCGAGGGGCTGGCGCCCTGGACGCCGGCGGATTCGATCGCGACCCTCAAGATGATGGCGCTGCGGCTGACGGGTGCGGCGCAGAGCGAGATCCGCCGGGCGCGCCTGCTGCTGGCGCTGCCGCCCGAGCGGGTGGCCGACATCATGCCCGAGGCGCCGGACGGGGCGACCGTCACCCTGCCCCGCTTTGCCGAGCTCTTCGAAGGCGCGCGTTTCGCCGAGGCGCCGGTGCGCGTGCCCGACCCGCTGGAGGCGCTGTTCGGCCCCGCACCGGCGCCCGGGCTGGCGGGTGCGTCGAACGCCTGGGTGGTCGATGGCAGCCGGGCGACGCTGGGGCGGCCGATCCTGGCCTCGGACCCGCATCTCTGGCTCTCGGCGCCCTCGCTCTGGTATCTCGCCGACATCCAGGGCGGCGACCTGGCCGCGATGGGTGGCACGCTGCCTGGCACGCCGCTGGTGCTGATCGGGCGCAACCGCCGGCTCGGCTGGGGGCTCACGACCGTGGGGGCCGACGACGCCGACCTCTACATCGAGCGCGTCGACCCGGACGACCCCACCCGCTATCGCACGCCCGACGGCTGGGCG
>JBCBPG010000348.1:0-5308 GCA_039820865.1 Pseudomonadota bacterium | reverse complement strand
TGCGCGGCACGGTCGAGGCGATGCTGCCCGAGCACGAGGTCTACATCTCCGACTGGATCGACGCGCGCGACGTGCCGATCGCGCAGGGCCGCTTCGACCTCTCCGACTATGTCGACTATGTCCGCGAATTCGTGCGCTTTCTCGGCCGCGATGGTGAGCGGGTGGCGATCATGGGCGTCTGCCAGCCGGGGGTGCCCGCGCTCGTCGCCACCGCCTTCATGTGCCAGGATGGCGAGGCGGAGCGGCCGTCATCGCTGGTCCTGATGGGCAGCCCCATCGACACCCGCGTCAGCCCGACCGAGCCCACCAGGCTGGCCGAGGAGAAGCCGATCGGCTGGTTCGAGAAGAACGTGATCGCGACGGTGCCCTGGCCGAACCTGGGGTTCCTGCGCCGCGTCTACCCGGGCTTCCTGCAGCTGCAGGGCTTCATGTCGATGAACCTCGACCGCCATGTCGACGCCCATGTGAACCAGTTCCGCAACCTGGTGCGCGGCGACGGCGACAGCGCGGCGGCGCATTCGGCCTTCTACGAGGAATACCTCGCGGTCATGGACCTGACCGCCGAGTTCTACCTCGAGACGGTCGAGAAGGTGTTCCAGCGCCACGACCTGCCCAAGGGCTCGCTGATCCTGTGCAACCGCCGCGTCGATCTCTCGGTGGTGCGCGACGTGGGCGTCATGACGGTCGAGGGCGAGAAGGACGACATCACCGGGCGCGGCCAGACCGAGGCGGCGCTGGGCCTGCTGACGCATCTGGACGAGCAGTGGAAGTTCCACTGGACCCAGCCCAAGGTCGGCCATTACGGCGTCTTCAACGGCTCGCGCTTCCGCGCCGGGATCCAGCCGCGCATCCGCGACTTCATCCGCGCCAATCGCCGGATGGTACGCGGGTGAGGCGCCTGCGCCGCGGCATGGCGGCCGGGAGGCCGCGGGCGGCGGCGTGCTGAGCCGGCTGTTCGGCCCCCGGTCGGCGGCGCCCGACTGCCCCGACTCCATCGTGCTCGACGATCCGCCCGTGACCGTGCGCCTGCGCGTGAACGCCCGTGCCCGGCGCTTCACCCTCCGCCTGACGCCCGACGGGCAGGGCGCCGTGCTGACCCTGCCGCCCGACGTACCGCCCGAGGCCGCGCGCCACTTCGTCGAGAGCCATGCCGGCTGGCTGGCCGGCGCCCTCGCCCGCCAGCCGTCGACCGTGACCATGGCCGCGGGCACCACGCTGCCCGTCGATGGCAGGCAGGTGACGCTCCGCCTCGAGCCGGGCGGGCCGAGGGCGCCGCGGCTCGGCCCCGATACCCTCACCCTCCGCGCGGGCACGGCCGCGGGTCCGCGCGTCGCGGCGTTCCTCAAGGTCCGCGCGCGCGAGCGCATGGCCCCCGCCATCGAGCGCTATGCCGCCGAGGCCGGCCGCCGCTGCACGGCGCTGTCGTTCCGTGACACCCGCTCGCGCTGGGGGTCGTGCAGCAGCGCGGGGCGGATCAGCCTCAGCTGGCGCCTCGCGATGGCGCCGCCCGTGGTGCAGGACTACGTCGCCGCACACGAGGTCGCCCATCTCGTCGAGATGAACCACTCACCGCGCTACTGGGCCGTGCTGGCGCGCCTGATGCCCGACTACGAGATCCACCGCCGCTGGCTGAGACGCGAGGGCCGCGCCCTCCACGCCTACGACTTCTCGGCCTGACGCCGGGTAGCTGGAGCCGCTCGGCAGGGCCCCCTCGATCCTTCGAAGGGAACGGCGCCGCGGCGGGCGGCCCCTGATCCGGCCGTGCGGTCCACGCATCCTGCGGCCGCCGGGCCGACCCTGGGGGCGGGAGACCCCGCAGGCAGCATCGCGGCGACCAGCCGCGATTCCGCCAGCCTCGCTCACGGCCAACCTCGCTCACGGCCAGCCTCGCTCACGGCCTCGCTCAGCGGTCGGGGTTGATGTCCGGGTCGTCCCAGCTGCGGCCGAAGGGGCGGTCGCGGGGCTCGGGGCGGGCATTGGGGTCGGTGTCGATGAAGCCGCCGATGGCCTCGCGGAACACGCCGAAGAGCCCGCCCTCGCCGCCCGTCGCGCGGGGCTCGCGGGGGCGGGCGTCGTCGCGGCCGCCGAGGGCGATCAGCGGGCCCTCGATGCGGCGCGCCGGCGCCGGCAGGGCCCGCGGCGGCAGGTCGGCATGGACGCGCAGCATGGTCTCGCGCCAGATCTCGGCCGGCAGCCCGCCGCCCGTCACGCCCGTCAGCGGCGTGTTGTCGTCGTTGCCCATCCAGACGCCGGCCACGTAGTCGGCGGTGAAGCCGATGAACCAGGCATCGCGCGCGCCCTGGGTCGTCCCGGTCTTGCCCGCGGCCTCGCGCGCGCCGAGGCGGGCGCGCCGGCCGGTGCCCTCCTCGACCACGCCGCGCATCATCCGGATCAGGTCGCGCGCCGTGGCCTCGCTCAGCACCGCCTCGCCGCCCCGCGCGCTGCCCGCCAGCAGCGGCTCGCGCTCGGCGCGCAGCCGGATCGACCGGATGCCGTGGGGTTCCGCCTTGGCGCCGAGATTGGCGATGGTGGCAAAGACGCCGGTCATGTCGACCAGCGTGGTCTCCGAGGTCCCCAGCGCCACCGCCGCCCCCGGCGCCAGCGCGTTCGAGAAGCCCATGTCGCGGGCGAGCTGGCGCACCTGCTCGCGGCCGGCACGCTCGGACACCCGGACGGCGACGGTGTTGATCGAGGCGGCGAGCCCCTCGGAGAGCGTGACGGGGCCGCGGAAGTCGCGGGTGTAGTTGGCGGGCGACCAGCCGTCGACGGTGACGGGCGCGTCCTCGACCACGTCCGTGGGGCGCATGCCCGCCTCGAGCGCCGCGGCATAGACGACGGGCTTGAAGGCGCTGCCGGTCTGGCGCTGGGCCTGGGTGGCGCGGTTGAACTGGCCGACGCCGCGGGCCCGGCCGCCGACCATCGCGCGCACGGCGCCGTCATGGTCCATGATGACCACCGCCGCCTCGGCCACGCTGTCCTTCTTGACCTTGGTCTCGAAGACATAGGCGACCGCCGCCTCGGCCGCGCCCTGCAGCGCGGGGTCGAAGGTGGTGGCGATCTCGACATCCTCGGTCGTCTCGGCGGCCAGCCATTCGGGCGCGGTCTCCATCACCCAGTCGGCGAAGTAGCCGCCCGCGCGCGCCGCCGCCGCCTGGCTGAGCTCGGCCGGATTGGCCAGCGCCTCGACCACCTGCGCCTGGGTCAGGTAGCCGTCGCGCTCCATCAGCCGGATGATCGTGGCGGCGCGTCCCTGGGCCCGGGCGAGATCGGCGGTGGGCGCGTAGAAGGACGGTGCGCGCAGCAGCCCTGCCAGCATCGCCGCCTCGGTCGGCGAGACGAGGCGCGCCGACTTGCCGAAATAGCGCTGGCTGGCCGCCTCGAAGCCGTAGGTCCCGGCGCCGAGATAGACGCGGTTGAGGTAGATCGAGAGGATCTCCTCCTTGGAGTACTTGAGCTCGAGCGCGAGGGCCATGGGCACTTCGGCGAGCTTGCGCTCAAGGGTCCGCTCGGAGGTGAGGAAGACGTTCTTGGCGGTCTGCTGGGTCAGGGTCGAGCCGCCCTGCACCAGCGCGCCGGCGCGGATGTTGGCGACGGCGGCGCGGGCGATGCCGATGGGATCGATGCCGGGATGGCGCCAGTAGCGCCGGTCCTCGGTCGCGACGATGGCGTGGATCAGGTGGGGCGAGACCTCGGAGGCCGACAGGTCGCCGCCATACTGCTCGCCCCGCCAGGCGAAGACGTTCCCCGCCCGGTCGAGCATCGTGACCGAGCCGCCGCCCCGCCCGTCGAACAGCGTGCCCGAGGACGGCAGGCCGAGATAGCAATAGGCCGTGGCGACGGCGAGCACGATGGCGCCGGCCAGCGCCAGCCGGCTGGACACCAGCCAGCCGAGGCGGAAGAGCCCGCGCGTCATGCGCCCGACGAAGCCCGGCCCCTTGCGCCCGCCGCCCCGGCCACCACCCTGGCCGCCGCCCCGGCCACCGCCCTTGCCGCCAGTCTTGCCGCCGGTCTTGCCGCTGGCACCCGGACGCGCCTCGCCGGCCTCGCGGTGCTGTCGCCGCTCGGGGCCGCCGTGCCCGAAGGAGGGCTCGGTCTTGCGTGTCGGGCGTGGACCCATGCTGCTCCGCCTCGTCCCCGGACCGTGCCGGGATCCTCTCCGGCTGCCGGGGTTCCGGCAGCGCGCGCCTCGGTCGCGCTGAACGCGCCGCTTTGATGTTTCCGGCACCATAACGGCGGCCCCGTGGCGACGGAACCGTTCTGCGCGCGGCTGCCGCCGCACCGTTCTGCCTGTCAAAGCGGCAATGCACAGAAAACAGGCGATCCGGACCCTGTTGTCGCCCGCCGTTTCCACAGGCAGGCGCGACGAGCGCAGGGCCCCGGCGGATGCACCGGTCGGCGGAGGGCTGGCACGGAACTTGGATCACTGCCCCCGTGATCCAGAAACGATCGCGGGACAGGTTGAGGAGTGAGATGAAACTGATCATCGCCGTCATCAAGCCCTTCAAGCTCGAAGAGGTCCGCGAAGCCCTCACCGGGATCGGTGTGCAGGGCCTCATGGTCTCCGAGGTGAAGGGCTACGGCCGCCAGAGCGGTCATACCGAGATCTATCGTGGCGCCGAATACGTCGTGAACTTCGTGCCGAAGATCAAGATCGAGATGGTCGTCGCCGACGACCAGGTAGACCGGGTCATCGAGACGATCTCGACCACCGCGCGCACCGGCAAGATCGGCGACGGCAAGATCTTCGTCGCCGGGGTGGAAGCCGCCGTGCGCGTGCGCACCGACGAGCGCGACGAAGACGCGCTGTGAGACAGGGAATGACAGGGACAATGAACAAGCTTTCGACCCTCACGCGCGTCGGCATTTTCGCCGCCAGCGCGATGGCGCTCCTGACCGTGCCGGCGCTGGCGCAGGAGGCCGCGACGCCCGAGGCCGTGCCCGTGCACTCGGTCTTCGTCTTCAACACGCTGCTGTTCCTGATCGGCGGCTTCCTGGTGATGTGGATGGCCGCGGGCTTCTGCATGCTCGAGGCGGGCCTGGTCCGGTCCAAGAACGTCGCGATGCAGTGCACCAAGAACGTGGGCCTCTTCTCGATCGCGGCCGTGGGCTACTTTCTGATCGGCTTCAACCTGATGTACCCGGGCGACGGCTGGATGATGACCGGCTACATCGGCAACCCGACGCCGACCTCGCTCGAGCCCGTGGGCGTGGCGCCTGCCGATGTCGGCGACATCTCCTATGCCTCGGTCGGCTCGGACTTCTTCTTCCAGCTGATGTTCTGCGCCGCGACCGCCTCGATCGTGTCGGG
>JBCBPG010000347.1:0-5309 GCA_039820865.1 Pseudomonadota bacterium | reverse complement strand
TCTTGCTCGCCGTCGGACAACCCTCTCCTCGCTCGAAAGCCATAGCATGAGTGTCCACCAGACCGGGGCAGGATCATCATCGCCAGTCAGGCCTGGCCAGAATGGACAGGCCCGGTCAGTACATCCGCCAGACCGCAATGCTCACTGGGGCGCGATCGCCAGGAACGGCATCTCGCGTACCATGCGTTGCGGTCTGGCGGATGTACTGACCGGGCCTGTCCACTCTGGCCAGGGCTGACTGGCGATGATGTTCCTGCCCCGGTCTTGTGGACACCCATGCTATGGCTTTCGAGCCAGGAGAGGAGTGTCCGACGGCGAGCAAGAAGCGCCAGGCGGTTGAGCGCGTGAGGACGAGCGGTTTGCCCGTCTGCCGCGTGGCGGAAGAGCTCGGCGTGCACGAGACGGTTCTGCGTCGCTGGACGGCCCGTTTTGCGGAGCCGGGGACGGGGCCTGCGCGGCGCCCCGTCACGCAGGCTCAGGGCCCGTCCCCGGCGGACCTCGCCGCGGAGAACGCCCGCCTGAAGCGCGAACTGCAGCGCGCGCAGATGGAGCGCGACATCCTAGAAAACGCTGCGCTCAGCGTCGGGACGGCCAGCCGGTGACCTACCGGTTCGTCGATGAGCATCGCGGCGTCTCTGCCAGCGGCTACTACGCGTGGCGAACGCGCGGGGAGAGCCCGCGCGCGAAAGCGAACCATGCCCTGCTCGGGACCATCCGGGCGATTCACGCTGAGAGCGGCGGCGCCTATGGCGCGCCGCGCGTCCATGCGGTCTCATGGCCGGCGCATCGGCCGCCACCGGATCGCCCGGCTGATGCGGGGCGCGGGGCTCCGAGGGTTGGCCGCCATCCCGCGGCGGGTGCGCACCACCGACAGCCGACACGATCACCCGATCGCGCCGAACAGGCTGCGGCGCAACTTCACCGCGACAGTGCCGAACCAGGTCTGGCTCACGGATCTGACCTGTATCCGGACCGGCGAAGGCTGGCTGTTTCTGGCGGCGCTGATCGACATGTTCACGCGCAAGGTTGTGGGCTGGGCGGTGCGCGACACCCTGCATGCCGACATCGCGCTCGAGGCTCTCGCGATGGCCGTCGAACGCCAACGACCAGCGCACGGCCTCATCCATCATTCAGACCGCGGGGTCCAAGGCGGACGACAACAGAAAAGCCCTTGCGGCTGCATGCATAACGCCGTCGATGAGCCGAAAAGGTAACTGCCTCGACAACACTCCGGTGGAGAGCTTCTTCCACACGCTCAAGGCCGAGCGCGTCCACCATCGCGTCTACGCCACCCGCGCCGAGGCTCGCCGCGACCTGTTCGCCTATATCGAGGGCTTCTACAATTCACGTCGCCTGCATTCCGGGATAAGCTACCGTTCACCGGCCGACATGGAACGCATGGCGGCCTGACACCGTCCAATTTTCCGGGGCAGGATCACATCATCGTCAGCGAGATCTGGCTCGCCACGGAGACGACGTGCCTGCTGGGACGGCCGCCGCGGAGCGATCGACGGCGCGCGTCTGTCGCGCACGGCGACCGGTGCGCGCGCACCGTTGTCACGTGCCTGCGGCTCCCGGCCCTCGACGCGTCGATGGTGATTGACGGGCCGTTCAGCGTCGAGATCTGCTTGGCTATGACCGCGAGGTGCTCGGCCCGACGCACCGCAATGGCGGCACCATGATTGCCTGCGATCTCGGCAGCCACGAGGGCACAGTGGCCTCGTAGTCTGTTGAAATGGTGGGTACGGTTGGCGGCTCTTTCAACGACTTCAACCTTCCTGAGGCCACCTCTTCGGCTTCTTGGGTTAGCCCTACATGGTTGCTATGTGGGTCGACTATAAAACTATAAAATTGAAAAATTTCAAGAAAATCATCAAGGTTCTTACTGTATTTTTTATTTTATAAAGAAATCAACTTATATTTTATTTTAATTATACTGTATTTATGCGCTGCGTATCGGCCGTCAACTCGATGGGACGGGTCTTGGCGCCCTGTTCGAGCCAGGGCGCCGTTGGTCGTTCGATTAGCTGGCAGCACGATCCTCTTTCGGTGTGAAGAAGGTGGCCCACTCGACGTAGCTGTCGACTGGCATGGCGCGCGCGATGGCGTGGCCCTGGAGGCTGTCGCAGCCAACCTCGCCCAGAAGCGCGAGCTGCTCGCGGGTCTCGACCCCGCAGGCGCAGATCTCGAGCGACAGGGAGCGGGAGAGCGAAACCAGGCCGCGCAGCAACGTCTGCCCCTCTCCACCAGGGCCGAGCTGGCGCACGAGTGCACGGTCGAGTTTGACGCCGGTCGCCCGGATCTCGGTCAGGCCGGCGAGCGAGACGTCGTCACGCCCGAAACGGTCGACCGTGACGCCGAGGCCGAGACGGCGCAGTCCGCGAACGGTCTCCAGCGCCAGCTCGGCGCCGCGACCACCGCAGGCGCGCTCGGTCACCTCGACGGCGATGCGCTCCGGCGGGCATTCGGCGCGGTCGAGGGCGAAGCGCAGGCGGTCGACGACACCGTGACGGCGGAGTTCGGCGCCATCCATGTTGAGGCCGATCCGCCCGGGCAGGGCATCCGCCCGGATCAGCGCGCCCAGCACCTCGGCGAGCATCAGGTGGACGCGGTCCTGCACCTGGTCCAGCAGGTTGTGCTGCTCGGCGACGGCCAGGAGCGTCTCCGGCTCGATCTCGCCGAGGCGGGGGTCGCGCCAGCGCAGCAGTGCCTCCGCGCCGAGAACGGTGTCGGCCGTGGGCGTGACGACGGGCTGCAGCCAGAGACCGAGCGCCCCCTGGTCGAGCGCCTCGCGCAGACCGGCCGCGATCTTGCCCTCCCGTTCGACCTTCTCGCGAAGGGCCATGTCGAAGAAGGCATAGCGGCCACGGCCTTCGGACTTGGCGACATAGGTCGCGAGGTCGGCGTCGGAGAGCAGGCGCTCGGTGCTGAGCGCGGGAGCGTCGCCGCCCGCGCGCGCGATCCCGATCGAGGCGCCGATGCGGCACTGCTGGGCGCCGTAGTCGATCGGCTCGCGCGTGCGCTCGACGATCTCGCCGGCGACGGCCTCGGCACGCGCAACCCCGTCGCCGGTCAGCACGACGCAGAACTCGTCGCCACCGACCCGCGCGACGCTGCCCAGGGTGCCGACCGCGGTCTTCATGCGCTCGGTCGCGACCTCGAGCACATGGTCGCCGGCTTCGTGGCCCAGCGTGTCGTTGACGGCCTTGAAGTGGTCGAGGTCGATATGGAGTGCCACGACCGCGTCCTGCGACGCCGGGGGGGCATCGCCCTTGCCCGTGCCGAGGACCCCGTCGAGCAGGCGCGTCAGACCCCGGCGGTTCAGCACATCGGTCAGCGGATCGTGGAAGGCCATCCGCTCGAAATCGCGACGCGCCTTCTCGAAGGTATCGGCCGCCCTGGCGTGGAGCGTCAGGCCGGCCTGGGCCGCGAGGACCAGGGTCAGCGCCACGAGCGAGAGCGTCGCCAGCCCGCTCAGCATGCCGTCGGTCGCCAGCGCGGCGGTCAGCACGGCCGCGAGCGCGAAGACCGCCGGAAAGGAGAGGAGGAAGAGGTGGCGGTCGTCGCCGATGATCCCGCGGGCGAAGGCGATCAGCGCCTCGCGCCGATGCGTGGGCGGTGCGGCCGCGGCGGTGACATCACCGTCCGTCGCCTCCGCCGGCTCCTCGGCCGCGGCGGTCAGTGCGTCGCGGTGGATCGTCCGCTCGCGGTCCATCGTGTAGAGGTCTTCGAGCCAGTCCAGCGCCCCGTCGGCCGGCGGGGCGACGTCGCCCGGCATCAGCCTCGCGGCCAGCGCGTCGAGATCGCCCGCGGCCGCGGCAACGGGCGCATGCAGGCTGGCGGCCAGGGCGGCGGCATCCTCGGTCGCTGCCCCGATGGCGGCTGGGTCGATCAGGTCCGCCAGCGCGGCACCCTCGCCCGCGAGACGGTCCAGCGCCGCCAGCGCCTCCTGCATGGTGGCGAGCGTGCCCGCCACACCGTCCGCCTCGGCGCGCAGGTCCTCGGCCAGCCCGGTCAGCTGCGCGGCCAGGATGGCCGCAACGGCCGTGTCGGCGGCGCGGTCGAGCGCGATCTCGACATGCTCGAACCGCTGGGCGATCTGGTCGCCGGCCTGGGCCGGCGCGGCGAGGTCACGGCGTGCGACCCGCAGCCGTGCCACGGCGGCCTCGGCATCCTCGCGGAGCGCCGCCGCCTCGCCCTCGGTCTGCGCCGGTGCCGCGGCAGCCGCCCCTCGCGGCGGTGCAAGGCGGCGGCGCAGCACCGCCACGCGGCCGGAGAGGTCGTCGTAGAACGCGGCGACAGCGGCAGCGGCGGCCGTGACCTCCGCCACGCCGACGTCACCGCTGCCCGCAGCGCCGGATCCCGCCGCCCCGGTCTGGACCGCTCCGCCCTCCCTCGCGTCCTTCACGCCGGCCGTGTCGCTCATGCCCCTCTCCCCTCGCTAGCGCGCGGGACCGCATCCGATCGCGTTCCCGCCCCGACCCGTTCAGTACATCGAAAGGGTTCCCGCTTTATGGAGATCGCGAACGGCGGGCGGGTTGGTGCCCGCGACGAAAGCGGGGGACTGGATGAGCGCGACGGTGCTGACCGTGGACGACAGTCGAAGCATGCGGGCGGCGTTGCGCGAGACGCTGGAGGAGATCGGCCATACCGTACTGGAGGCCGAGGACGGGCTCGCGGGTCTGGAGGTGATGGAGAACAACCCCATCGATCTCCTGATCACCGACCTGAACATGCCGCGGCTGAACGGCATCGACTTCATTCGTCGCGTGCGGGAGCAGGACCGGTTTGCCGGGCTGCCGATCGTGATGCTGACAACCGAGGGGCAGGCCGACCGGATGCGCGAGGGCAAGTCCGCCGGCGCGACCGCCTGGATCGTCAAGCCCTTCAACGAGCTGCAGATCGAGATGCTGCTGAAGAGGCTAATCGACTGAGGTCGGCCTGCCGGTAGCGGCCCGCCAGACGGTCGCATCACGCGGTGGCCGTGTGGCGACGGTATCGCCCCTGCCGTCCCGTGGCGTGCCCGGTGGCGCGCCGAACCGGTTTCGCCGGCGCAAGCCCGCTCGCCGATTGCCTCATCCCGGGTGAGGCGCCGCTCGATGCGCCTCATGGCTGCCGCTGGTCTTCGAGGACGGACCATGGCTGCGGGCTCCATTGGTGAGAATGGCGGCGCAGTAATCGGCCACGTTGACGCCCGGGATCGGCTCGGGAGGGCGGCGCAAAACCCCGCCGCTGCTAGCCTTCGGATCAAAAGGTCCGGAGGCAGGAGGATGTACGGCGTGGCATTGTACGGCCTTGTCCGTCGTGCG
>JBCBPG010000346.1:0-5322 GCA_039820865.1 Pseudomonadota bacterium | reverse complement strand
CGTCGCGCTTCGCCGTCGCGCTTCGCCGTCGCGCTTCGCCGTCGCGCTTCGCCGTCGCGCTTCGCCGTCGCGCTTCGCCGTCGCGCTTCGCCGTCGCGCTTCGCCGTCGCGCTTCGCCGACGCGCCTCGCTGTCGCGCCTCGCTGTCGCGCCCCCCTTCTGCCGGCGGCCGGGCCGGCCTATGGTGAGGCATCAACCGACAGGAGCCTCGCATGATCGTCGAGATCGGGCATTTCGCGCTGGTGCTGGCCTTCGCCGTCTCGCTCTTCCAGATGAGCGTGCCGCTCTATGGTGCCGAGCGGGGCTGGACCGACTGGATGCGCGCCGCGGCGCCGGCTGCGCTGGTGCAGTTTGCGCTGATTGCCGTGTCCTTCGCGGTCCTGACGCGGGCCTTCGTGACCTCGGACTTCTCGCTGGCGCTGGTGGCGAACCACAGCCATTCGGCCAAGCCGCTGCTCTACAAGGTGACGGGCGTCTGGGGGAACCACGAGGGCTCGATGCTGCTCTGGGTGCTGATCCTGACGCTGTTCGGCGCGATGGTGGCGGGCTTTGGCTGGCGGCTGCCGCTGGGGCTGAAGGCGCGGGCGCTCAGCGTGCAGGCGATGGTGGGCACGGCCTTCCTGGCCTTCATCCTGTTCACCTCGAACCCGTTCTGGCGGCTCGATCCGGTGCCGGCCGATGGCGGCGATCTCAACCCGCTGCTGCAGGACCCGGGCCTCGCCTTCCATCCGCCGTTTCTCTATCTCGGCTATGTCGGGCTCTCGATGGCGTTCAGCTTCGCCGTGGCCGCGCTGATCGAGGGGCGGGTGGACGCCGCCTGGGCGCGCTGGGTGCGGCCCTGGGCGCTGGCGGCCTGGGTCGCGCTGACGCTCGGCATCGCGCTGGGGTCCTACTGGGCCTATTACGAGCTCGGCTGGGGCGGCTGGTGGTTCTGGGACCCGGTCGAGAACGCGTCCTTCATGCCCTGGCTGGTGGCGGCGGCGCTGTTGCACTCGGCCGTGGTGGTGGAGAAGCGGGCCTCGCTCAAGACCTGGACGATCCTGCTCGCGATCCTGGCCTTCTCGCTCTCGCTCGTCGGGACCTTCATCGTGCGCTCGGGCGTGCTGACCTCGGTGCATGCCTTCGCGACCGACCCGACCAAGGGGCTCTTCATCCTGGTGATCCTGACGGTGGCGATCGCGGGGTCGCTGGCGCTGTTCGCCTGGCGCGCGCCGTCGATGCGGTCGGAGGGGGTGTTCCAGCCCGTCAGCCGCGAGGGGGCGCTGGTCTACAACAACCTGCTGCTGACGGTGGCGGCGGGGGTGGTCTTTGTCGGCACGATGGCGCCGCTGGTGCGCGAGTACATCGACGGGGCGAAGATCTCGGTCGGGGCGCCGTTCTTCGACATGGTGTTCACGCCCTTCATGGTGCTGCTGTTCCTGGGCCTGCCGATCGGCGCGCTGATGAGCTGGAAGCGCGCGGATTTCGCCCGGGTGACGCGCCGGCTCTGGTGGGCGGCGGGGGCGTCGCTGGCGCTGGGCGGCATCGTCTGGGGGTTCCAGACCGGCTCGGCGCTGCTGGCGCCGGTGGGCCTGGCGGTCGCGGCCTGGATGGTGATGGGCGTGGCGGTCGAGCTGATCGAGCGGGCCGGCTGGCCGCGCACGGGCGCGCTGGCGGGGCTGGGGCGGCTGGCGCGGCTGCCGCGGTCCGACTGGGGCAAGTGGATCGCCCATGCGGGGCTGGCGGTGATGGCGGCCGGCATCGCGGCGATCACGGCCTGGGAGCAGGAGCGCATCACGCTGATGAGCCCGGGCGAGGAGATCGAGATCTCGGGCTTCACGCTGGCCTTCGACGGGGTCGAGGACCTGCCCTTCGGCGCGCCCTTTGCCGTGGCCGGCTGCGGGGTGGGGCAGGATGCCTGGCTGAAGGGCGAGGAGGGGCGGAACTTCTCCACGCTGCTCGGCCGGTTCACGCTGTCGCGGGGCGGTGCGGTGGTCGACACGCTCTGCCCGGAGAAGCGCTCCTACCCGGTCACGCGCCAGCCGACGACCGAGGCGGCGATCGACAGCACGCTCTGGCGCGACGTCTATGTCGTGCTGGGCGACCGGCAGCGCGATGGCGACGCCTATACCGTGCGGGCCTATGTCAAGCCGCTGGCGGTGTGGATCTGGCTGGGCGCGCTGATCATGTCGATCGGCGGGCTGGTGAGCCTGACCGACCAGCGCTATCGCGTCGGTGCCGTCAAGCGGCGCGCGGCGGCGGGCGCGGTTCCGGCATGAGGGGCGGCGCGGGCGCGCGTCGGGGGTGCGTCTCACGCACCCTGCGGGCAGTGGCGGTGCTGGCGCTGATGGCCGTGCCGGCGGGCGCGGTGCAGCCGGACGAGATGCTGGAGGACCCGGGCCTTGAGGCGCGGGCGCGCGAGATCTCGGCCGACCTGCGCTGTCTGGTCTGTCGCAACGAGTCGATCGACGCCTCGAACGCCGATTTCGCGCGGGACCTGCGGCTGGTGGTGCGCGAACGGCTGGTGGCGGGCGACACGGATGCCGAGGTGAAGGACTTCCTGGTGGCGCGCTATGGCGAGTACGTGCTGCTGACGCCGCCCTTCAGCCTGGCGAACGCCTTCGTCTGGCTGGCGGGCCCGGTGCTGCTGCTGGGCGGCGGTGCGGTCGCCTGGGCGGCGATGCGTCGGGGGCGCGGTACGGCGACGGCGAGCGACGCACCGCTCGGTACGGAAGAAGAAATAGAGCTTCGTCAAATTCTCGACCGCGACGACCGCCCTTCGAGGTAGGTTTCTAGCAATCTTCGGTAAAAATCTGTTTCTCGCCTGATTATACTCAGGCCGCCTTCCGGCAAATCGCACAGGCTGCCTCCATGGAGTTGGTGCCATGGTTGCCGGAGGGTTCGGCATGAGGCTGCCTGATGATCTGCCCAGAGCGTGGATACCCGGGCCTTCGGGCCAGGGCCTGCCGATCAACCCGCGGGTCAGGCGGCTCGGCACCTATCGCATCGGCGGCAGCCTGCCGGACTTCTCGCGCGTCGTGCCGTCGCTGCACATCGCGCGTGCCGAACGCGTCGCCCCGCCGGTGAAAGCGGTTTCGCTAAGTTCTGAATCATCGCCGTTGATTTATGAGCGAATGATCGCTCGATACCTGGATGAGAGTATCGATAAATCCGCTCCAGAGTATTGATACCGGTACCAGCTGATTCGGCCCCGACAAGGCTCCAGTTGTCGTCAGTCGCGTCGTTCCCGCTATGCGCGCATGGCTTCCAAATACATGACGCAGTGCGGCAAAAATTGGCGGATACACATCTGTATCCCGAATTATAATGCATTCCAGCGGGTTCCAGGGGTCGGTTTGGGGGCTGCGCAAGCAAAATCTGCGTTACTGTATGGTTAGTGACCTTGTGGAGGAGAAGTGCATTGAGTGGTGTTCTGAATGACGTCGGCGACGGGATCCTCGAGGAAGGCGGGCGCATGCTCGCCGAGCTCATGGCGCGGCGCGCCAGCACCGTGACGCTCCGGGCCGGCACGATCATGTTCCTCGATGGCGACCCGCTGGATACGCTCTATGAAGTGCGTCGCGGCGTCGTGCGCTGCTTCACCGTCGCCGAAGACGGGCAGAAGCACATCTTTTCGTTCTCGTGCCAGGGCGCGCTGATCGGCCTCGGCGCGGCGGAACAGTGGCACTACACGGCCGAGGCGGTCGGACAGGTGAGCCTGCGGGTGCTGCCGCGCTCGGTGCTGTCGGCGGCGATGCGGGCCAACCCGCTGCTCGGCGAATGGCGCGCGCGGATGGTCGACGTGACGGTGCAGGCGCGCGAGCAGCAGCTCCTGACCATGGCCTCGCGCACGGCCGAGGAGCGGCTGATGGTCTTCCTGCGCGACTTCGCCGAGGCGGCGGGGCCGGACCTGCAGCGCGCGGGGGGCGCGACGGCGCTGCCGATGTCGCGGCGCGACATCGCCGAGCATCTCGGCATCAGCTTCGAGACCGTGAGCCGGGGCTTCACGTCGCTGAAGCGGCGGGGCGCGCTGGAGCTGATCGGGCCCGGCGTCTACCGCATCCGCGACGCCTCGGCGGCCGAGGGGGTGCGCCCGCGCCGGGCGGCCCTGCGCATGACGGGCGCCCGGGGGGAACGGGCGCTCGACGAGGTCGACGCGCTCGAGGACGAGATGTACCGCCCGCAGGCGGTCTGACGCGACGCCGCGCGCCCCCCAGGCGCCACGGTCGCGGCCCGTCAGGGCGGTCCCGCCAGTGTTCCGGCGGGGCCTCAGGTCACCCATCGGGCGGGTCGCGGTCGGTCGGCGGCAGGGGAGAGGGGGCGGCGTGGCCCCGGTCGGGCATCCGGCCGGCGGCCACGCCCAGGCCCGTGTCGGGTGCCGTGTCGGGGGCCCCTTCGGCTGCCGTGTCGGGTGCTCTGTCGGGGGCCATGTCGCGGCGCCCGACGGCGATGGCCTTGACGACGGCATAGACGGGCAGACCGGGGGCGAGGCCTAGGGTACGGGCCGAGCGCGCGGTCACCCGCGCCAGCAGCGGCTCGCCGGCCGCGTCGAGGCCGATCTCGGCCATCGGGCCATCATGCAGCGCCAGCCGCGTCACGGTCGCCGGCAGGACGTTGAGCGCGCTGACACCCCGCGGCGGCTCGAGCGCCAGCATGACATCGCGGGCCCGGATGCGCAGGCGCAGCGCCGTGCCCGGCGCGGCGTCGATCCCCGGCACCAGCACCTCGCCCGCGGCGACGGCAAGGCGCGTGAGGCGGTCGGCCGGCTCGTGGCCGATCACGCGCGCCGACAGGATCGCGCCGGCCTCCTGGCGACCCATCAGTGGGAAGCTGTCCGGGTCGGCCAGCACCTCGGCCGCCGGCCCCGCGCGCGCCACCCGGCCGGCGTCGAGCGCGACGATGGTGGTGGCCAGCCGCGCGATCTCGCCCAGCGCGTGGCTGACATAGACGATCGGCAGGCCCGCCTCGTCGCGCAGCCGCTCGATCCAGGGCAGGATCTCGCCCTTGCGCGCCTCGTCCAGCGAGGCCAGCGGCTCGTCCATCAGGATGATGCGCGGATCGGAGAGGAGCGCGCGGCCGATGGCGACGCGCGCCTTCTCACCGCCCGAGAGCGCCTGGGGACGGCGGGCCAGCAGCGGCTCGATGCCGAGCATCGCGACGGTGCGCTCGAAGGCATCGCGGCGGGCGGCCGCGGGG
Organism: Pseudomonadota bacterium; assembly: GCA_039820865.1. GTDB lineage: Bacteria > Pseudomonadota > Alphaproteobacteria > Rhodobacterales > Rhodobacteraceae > Thermohalobaculum. The sequence goes on along the minus strand of JBCBPG010000346.1, from coordinate 148 downwards.
CGGCGGGGCGCGAAGCGGGCGCCGAAGGCGAGGTTGGCGCGCACGCTGAGATGGGGAAAGAGCCGCGGTTCCTGGAAGACATAGCCGACGCGTCGGCGGTGGACGGGGACATGGGTGCCGGCCGCCGTGTCGGTCAGCACCCGGCCGT
>JBCBPG010000345.1:0-5345 GCA_039820865.1 Pseudomonadota bacterium | reverse complement strand
GACCCTCGCTGGACGCGACCGTCAACGGGAGGAGCCTCATGCGTCTGGCCGGCATCGCCCCCATCGCCGCCGTGGCCGACCCGGCCGCCACCGCCGCCTGGTTCGTCGAAACGCTCGGCTTCGAACAGCGCTCGGCCGATGACGGCAACACCTACCGGCTGGTGGCGCGCGACGAGGCCGCCGTGGTGCTGGTCGGCCCTGCCGACGCCGAGAGCCTGGCGGCGACGGCGCGCCATGTCTCGGCCTATGTCTGGGTCGATGACCTCGACGCGCTCTGGGCGGCGCTGGCCAAGCGGCTCGAGGCGCTGGAGCCGGGCCGGGTGCGCGCGCCCTTCCGCCAGACCTACGGCATGCGCGAGTTCCACGTGAAGACGCCCGACGGTTTCCTGGTGCTGTTCGGCGAGGAGGGCTAGGCCCCGATCCGCTTGCCCCTGTGTCGTGCGCAACACCCTGCCGGGCGTCCGGTCGCCATCTCCCTTTCAGCAGACAAGCAGGGGAGATGGGACCATGGAAGGCATGATCGGGGAGATCCTGTTCGGCATCGACGGGATGCGCGGCACGGGCGAGGACGGCGGCGACAGCCACGACCGCTTCGCCAATGTCAGTCCCTGGGGCGAGCGCGAGGGGCAGGGCGGCCAGGTCGATTTCGACGCCGACGGTTTCTTCGACGGGATGCTCTGAGGCGCACGCCCCGAGGACGGCGCGCCCCTTGGCCCCGCCCGGCGAAGGTGGCACTCCTGTCGCGCACGAGCGATCCGGGATCCCTGCCATGACCGACCCCCTTTTCCGCGCCGACGCCTACCTGGGCGAGTGCAGCGCCACCGTGTCTGCCCACACGTCCGAGGGCGGCGTGGTGCTGGACCGGACGGTCTTCTACGCGGCCGGGGGCGGACAGCCGGGCGACAGCGGGCGCCTCGCCTGGGAGGGCGGCGGCTGCGCGGTCGCGACGACGGTGAAGGCGGCCGAAGGGATCGCGCATGTGCCGGCCGAGGACGCGGTGGCGCCGCCTGTGGGCACGGCCGTGACGGCCACGCTCGACTGGGACCGGCGGTTTCGTCACATGCGCTGCCACACGGCGCTGCACCTGCTGTCGGTCGTGATCCCGCTGCCGGTGACGGGCGGCTCGATCGGGGCCGAGAAGGGGCGGCTCGACTTCGACATGCCCGAGGCGCCGGGTGATCGCGACGCGCTGGAGACGGCGCTGCGGGACCTGGTGGCGGCCGATCACCCGGTGACGACCGAGTGGATCACCGATGCCGAGCTCGAGGCCAATCCGGGGCTGGTGAAGACCATGGCCGTCAAGCCGCCGATGGGCGAGGGGCGCGTGCGGCTGGTCCGGATCGGGTCGGGTGCGCCCGCGGTCGACCTGCAGCCCTGTGGCGGCACGCATGTCCGCTCGACCGGCGAGATCGGTGCCGTTTCCTTGGGCAAGATCGAGAAAAAAGGCAAACAGAACAGGCGCGTGTCCATCCTTCTCGGCTGACGGCAGAAACGGGGGGCAGGGTTGCATCGCCGGGTGTTGCGCATTGCAGCATCGCGCCGATATCCGATGTCGGGACGCGGGCGATCGCCGCGCCGGGCTGCCCTGTATCCGGGGCAGGGTCATCGGCCGTGGGGCGGAGAGGGATCTGGGATGCAGCATTTCGGTGGCCGGCCGGCGGGGCCGGTCGCAGGATCGGTCGGTGAGACGTCGGAGGCCACGCAGGCGCCGGACCGGCTCTGGGACGTGCCCGACTGGGGCTACCTGCTCCGCGAGATCTACGAGGTCTACCGGGTGATGGGGGCGGGCGGGTCCGAGTTGATCCGCGCCCACCAGCGCGCGGTGCGCGAGGCGACGAGCCGGACGCTGGCGGCGAACGCGCCGGTGCTGGCGCGCGTGCCCGAGAGCAAGCCCGTCTGCAAGCACCTGGCCCGTGCGCTGGATCTCGGCAAGCAGGGCGTGGCGGGCAGCCTGGTCTCGGCCATCGGCAACGTGCGCGACCGGCTGTCGTGGCAGTACGGCTACGAGCGCGTGCCGAAGGGCCTGATCGACACCTTCGGCTGGTGCGAGTTCGCGGGGCCCGTGGGCCCGATCGAGACGCCCGAGGTGATCATCGGCCAGGTGCTGTTCGCGCCAGGCGTGATCTATCCCGCGCATGCCCATGATATCGCGGAGAGTTACGTCGTCCTGACCGGCAGCATCAGCCAGAACGACGACGGCGTGTTCATGCCGGGCTCGATGATCTTCAACCCGCCGGGGCGGCGCCACCGGATCACGGTCGGCAAGCGGGCGCCGGCGCTGCTGCTCTATGCCTGGCACGGGCCGCGGGAGCGGCTGGCGGGCCAGAAGCTCAAGTTCCGCCGCGCCTGAGCCGCCCCGGGGCCGCGGGCGCCCCCGCACGGCCCTGGCGGGCCGTGCATCGCCCGCCCGCTGCCCCGATGGCGACCCGATGGCGATCCGATGGCGCCGCGCTACGGTCCCGCGCGTGGCGTCCGCGGGCCGGTGGCGGTTGCCAGCCGACCGGCCGCGCCCTAGAGCAGGGGCAAAGGCGGGAGGACGGGATGGCGAGCAGCGGCAGCATCGAGAGCACCCTTGTCGGCACCGACTGGCTGGGCCAGCGGCTGGGCGCGCCCGATATCCGCATCCTGGACGCCTCCTACTACCTTCCGGGCGAAGGGCTGGACCCGAAGATGGAGTACCGCGCGGCCCATATCCCGGGCGCGCGCTTCTTCGACATCGAGGAGATCTCGGACCCCGCCTCGGACCTGCCGCACATGCTGCCGCCGGTGGAGAAGTTCGTCAGCCGCGTCCGCGCGCTCGGCATCGGGGACGGGCACCGGGTGGTGGTCTACGACCAGAAGGGCCTGTTCTCGGCCGCGCGCGTCTGGTGGATGATGCGCGTCTTCGGCCACAAGGACGTGGCTGTCCTGGACGGCGGCCTGCCGAAATGGATCGCCGAGGGGCGGGCGTTGGAGGACATGCCGCCCGAGCCGCGGGACCGCCATTTCACGGCGCGCCGCGACGCCTCGATGGTGCGGGACGTCACGCAGGTGGCGCTGCAGGTGAAGCTGGGGGACGAGCAGATCGTCGATGCCCGCTCGCCCGGGCGCTTCGCGGGCGAGGAGGTCGAGCCGCGTCCGGGACTGAGGGCGGGGCACATCCCGGGCTCGATGAACGTGCATTACCGTGCGCTGCTGAACGACGACCAGACGATGAAGGGCGAGGATGCGCTGAGGGCGGCCTTCGAGGCGGCGGGGGTGGATCTGGCGAAGCCGGTGATCACGACCTGCGGTTCTGGCGTGACGGCGGCGATCCTGATGCTGGCGCTCGCGCGGCTGGGGCATGCGAAGAACGCGCTCTATGACGGGTCCTGGGCCGAGTGGGGGCTCTATCCCGACCTTGCCGTCGAGACCGGGCCGGCGGCGCCCCGGGCCTGAGCGGGCGGAGGCTGGCGGCGTGGCGGGCGATACCTACACGATCACCTTCCTCGAGATGACCGAGCGGCCGCGGCGCGCGCTGCCGCCGGCGCCCGTGGGGCCGCGGCTGGCGATCCTCGAGGCGCATGGGTCGCCGGTGGAGTGGTTCCTCTATCTCTACCGCACCGTCGGCGGGCCCTGGCAGTGGAACGACTGGCTGGAGGCGTCGCGTGAGGCGCAGGAGGCCTTCGTCGGCGATCCGCAGGTCTCGATCCACACGCTGATGCTGGACGGCTGGCCGGGCGGGTTCTTCATGCTGGACCGCCGGGCGCTGGGCGTCTGCGACCTCGCCTATTTCGGGCTGGTGCCGCAGGCGGTGGGGCGCGGCCTCGGCCACTGGTTCCTGTCGACGGCGGTCGATGCGGCCTGGACGGCGCCGGGGACGGTGCGGGTCACGGTGAACACCTGCACGCTGGACCATCCGCGGGCGCTGGGGCTCTACCAGCGGGTCGGTTTCGTGCCGCTCCGCCAGGAGACGCGGCCGCTGGCGGGCTGAGCCCGGCGGAATCGCGGCTGGTCGCCGCGATCGGTCTTTCGGGGTTTCCTGTCGCGGCCGGTTTCCCTGGGTTCCGGGCGTCGGACCGGTCGAACCGGCCTGCCGGGGGCTGTGGAGAAGCCGCGAGGGCTTCTCGACCAGCGTGCTGCGGGAGCGGGCCGCGTCAAGGACGGGCCGGCTTCGCCGGTCGCTGCGCGATCCTTGACCCGGCCCGATCCCGCGTCGCCAGTTCCGCGTCGCCAGTTCCGCGTCGCCCGGCCCGCGTCGCACGCTCAGCGCTGCCTGGGGGGTGGGTGGTCGTAGGTCGGCAGGCGCCAGCCGAGGGCGAGGCTGCCGGCGCGGAGGGCGAAGGTGGTGGTGGCGCAGGCGACAAGGACCACGGCGCGCGGGGCGTCGAGCGCGGCGAGGAGGGCGGCGGCGAGTGCGCCGGCGAGGGCTGCGGTGACGTAGAGCTCGCCCTGGCGCAGGACGAGCGGGACCTCGTTGCAGACGACGTCGCGCATCAGTCCGCCGAGGCAGCCCGTGGCCACGCCCATGACGGCGATGATGGCGAGCGAGGCGCCGGCGGCCTGGGCAGCCGAGACGCCGGCGGCGACCGCGATGGCGAGCGCCACGGCATCGAGCCAGAGGAGGAGGGGGTAGCGCCGCTCCATCCGGTGGGCCGAGACGAACATCACGAGGCCGCCCGCGGCCGCCACCCCCAGATATAGGGGGTCGGCGATCCAGAAGACCGGCAGGCGGCCCAGGACCACGTCGCGCACCGTCCCGCCGCCGACGGCCGTCAGCGTCGCGACGAAGGCGAAGCCCACGATGTCGAGCTGGGCGCGGCTGGCGACCAGTCCCCCGGTCAGCGCGAAGACGAAGACGGCAGCGAAATCAAGCAGCTGGGCGGGTGTCATCACAGGCTCCCTCGTCCGGGCAGGGGGTGGGGCAGGGGGTGAGGCAGGGAGTGGGGCCGGGCGGTGGGTCCCTGCTGTGCCGATTTCGGACAGATGGCAAGAGGCGGTGTGGGGGTGGCGCGGGGGCTCACGCAGAAAGCCTCGCCGGGGCGTCGGGTTAGGCGTTCCGGCTGCCCCGGGGACGCAACTGCCGAAGCCGCGAAACCGCTAGGGCTGGTGATGCGGATCGGCACCCATCGCTAAATCTGGTGGTTGGTGGGGCAAATGTGGTTGACGGGCCGGGGCGAGTCAGCCGATGGTGTGCTGGTCGGGCGATGGCACCAGATATGGTGTGCGGAAGCTCAGCTGGGGGCAAGCTCTCCCGGGATCACAACAAGGGAAACGGGCCGCGCAGGCCGTGCTCGGCGGAGGTGCATCCGCCGGACGGCGGTGCCTTGCGCAGGTCGGGGCCAAGGTCGGGACGAGGGACACCAATGAAGATCGAGCGTCGGTTC
>JBCBPG010000344.1:0-5347 GCA_039820865.1 Pseudomonadota bacterium | reverse complement strand
CCGTCTGGACGCCCGCGGGCGCGGCCGCAGCGCCTGGGCCGAGGACCCGATGGTCGAGTACACGCTGCCGGTCGAGACGGGCGACGCGATCGCGCTGCTCGACCACCTGGCGATCGACAGGGTGGTGGTGATCGGCACCTCGCGCGGCGGGCTGCAGGCGCTGGGGCTGGCGGTGGCGGCGCGCGATCGTCTGGCGGGCGTGCTGTTCAACGATATCGGCCCGGTGATCGAGACCGAAGGGCTGGAGGCGATCATCGACTATATCGGCCGCCCACCCACCGCGCGCGACCTCGACGGCGCGGCCGTGGCGCTGTCGAGGACGCTCGGCTCGCAGTACCCGGCCCTCGACGCCGCGGGCTGGCGCGACATGGCGGAACGCACCTTCCATGTCGATGCCGATGGCCGGCCGACGCTCTCCTACGACCCGCGGCTGCGTGAGCCGACGCTCGCCGTCTTCCGCGCCGAGGCGCCCGACCTCTGGCCCTTCTACGATCTGCTGGCGGGTGTGCCGGTGGCGGCGGTGCGGGGCGCGCTCAGCTACATCATGTCGGCCGCGACGCTGGACGAGATGGCGCGCCGGCGGCCCGACCTGCATCACGTCACCCTGCCGGATGTCGGCCATGTGCCGCTCCTGACCGAGCCGGCCGCGCTCGCGCTGATCGACCGTTTCCTGGAGGACTGCCCGTGATGGATGCCCTCGACACCCACGAGAGCCTGCCGACGATCGACGACATCCGCGCCGCCGCCGGGCGCCTGGCCGGCCATGCGCGCCTGACGCCGCTGCTGGAGAGCCCGCTTCTGAACCGCCTCGCCGGGCGGCGGGTGCTGGTGAAGGCGGAATGCCTGCAGCTCACCGGCAGCTTCAAGTTCCGCGGTGCCTGGTCGGCGCTCACCATGCTGTCGGAGGATGAGCGCAAGCGGGGCGTGATCGCCTATTCCTCGGGCAACCACGCGCAGGGGATCGCCCATGCGGCCGAGATCCTGGGCGTGCCGGCGGTGATCGTGATGCCGGCCGATGCCCCCGCGCTCAAGATCGCCAATACCCGGGCCTATGGCGCCGAGGTGGTGTTCTACGACCGCGCCGGGGGGGCGGCGCGCGAGCCCATCGGCCGCCAGATCGCCGCCGAGCGCGGGCTGACGCTGATCAAGCCCTACGATCATCCCATGGTGATCGCTGGCCAGGGCACCACCGGCCTGGAGATCGCCGAGCAGGCGCGCGCGGCCGGCGTCGGGACGGCCGAGGTGACGGTCTGCACCGGCGGCGGCGGGCTCTCGGCCGGGATCGCGCTGGCGCTGGAGACCGCGGCGCCGGGCCTTGCCGTGCGCCCGGTCGAGCCCGAGGGCTGGGACGACTGGGGCCAGAGCCAGGCGGCCGGCCATATCGTGCCGAACCCGCCGGGCAACCCGCCCTCGATCTGCGACGCGATCCTGACCGCGGCGCCGGGCGAGATGACCTGGCCGATCCTGTCGCCACGCGCGCGCCCCGCGATCACCGTCTCGGACGACACGGCGCTGCGGGCCGTGGCTGCCGCCTTCCTCCGCCTCAAGATCGTGGCCGAGCCGGGGGGCGCCGTGGCGCTCGCCGCCGCGCTCTTCGCGCCGGAGATCGAGGGCGAGGCGGTCATCGCGGTCGTGACCGGCGGCAACGTGGACCCCGCGATGTTCGCCCGCGCGCTGGAGGCGCACGGCGCGAGCGTCTGAGCCCGGCGCGTCATCCGCGCGTCACGCGGTGCTTCCAATTCGCCGCACAAGGCGTATATCGGGGGCTGATCCCGAACATGGCCGACAGGCGTGGACGCCGGGACCGGGCAGGCAGCCAGCCTCCCGGCAGGCGCCTCCCTTGTGGCCCCGAGGCGCGAGGGGCGCCGCGAGAGGAGCCGAGATGACCGATACCCTGCCGCTGATGCCGAAGGCGACCGCCGTCTGGCTGGTCGACAACACCACGCTGACCTTCCGCCAGATCGCCGACTTCTGCGGCATGCACGAGCTGGAGGTCGCCGGCATCGCCGATGGCGAGGTCGCGATCGGCATCAAGGGCCGCGACCCGGTCGCCGCCAACGACCTGACGACCGCCGAGATCCGCCGCTGCGAGGCCGACCCGGTCGGGCGGCTGAAGCTGACCAAGCGCGCGCTGGCGCCGGAGGCGAAGAAGAAGGCGCCGCGCTACACGCCCGTCTCCAAGCGCCAGGACCGCCCGGCCGCCATCGCCTGGCTGGTGCGCTATCACCCCGAGCTCGAGGACCGCCAGATCTCCAAGCTGATCGGCACGACCAAGCCGACGATCCAGGCGATCCGCGACAAGTCTCACTGGAACTATGCCAACCTGCAGCCGGTCGATCCGGTGGCGCTCGGCCTCTGCCGCCAGATGGACCTGGACGCGGCGGTGCGCGAGGCGGCGGAGAAGAAGGCCAAGTCGGCCGAGAGCGTGCCGACGCCCGAGGAGCGGCTGTCGCTGCTGTCGACCGACGAGGCGCTGGCCCGCGAGGTCGACCGCCCCGAGCAGGAACTGCCGAGCGCGATCCGCGGCCTCGAGAACTTCACCCTCGACGACCCCCGCGGCGCCGACGAGGACGAACGGGCCGACGTCGATGCCGACAGCCTCTTCAACCTCCCCAAGGAGGGTGGTCGCGACTGACGCCAGGCTAGCGGAATCGCGGCTGGTCGCCGCGATGAGTCCTGCGGGGTCTCTGGAAGCCGACGATGGCGCCTCAGCCGCAGGCTGCGTGACACGCACCGCCGGGCAGTCTCAGTTGACGCGATCGAAGGGGACGTTCGGGAGCGTCGGCGAAGACCGGCAGGTGGTTCAAGGACGAACGGGCTGCGCCCGTCGCACGCCGCCCGTCGCGCTCCGCCCGTCGCGCTCCGCGCGTCCCGGGGCGGTCTCAGCGGACGGGGCTGGCGAGGGGGTCGAGGATCGAGCGGCCGCCATCCACGGTGACGATCTGGCCGGTCATGAAGCTGGCGCGGGACGAGACGAGGAAATGGGCGACCTCGGCCGCCTCCTCGGCCTCGCCGATACGGCCGAGCGGCGTGACGCTCAGCAGTTCACCGCGGAGGTTGTCGCGTTCCTTGAGTGCCTGGCGCAGGCGCTCGGTCATCACCGCGCCGAGGGCGATGCCGTTCACGCGGATGCGGCTCGGCGCAAGATCGGCCGCCATCGAGCGGGTGAGCTGGTCGAGCGCCGCGCAGGAGACGGAGTAGGCCAGCAGCTCGGGCACCGTGCGGCGCGAGGCGATGGAGCTCACGTTGAGGATCGCGCCGGCCTCGGCCGGGTCGCCATCCTCCGCCTGCTCGAGCATCCGCCGTGCCACCGCCTGGGCCAGCAGAAGGCTGGCGGTGACGTTGAGGTTGAGCGCCTCGGCCAGGTCGGCGCCCGCGAGTTCGGCGAAGGCGCCGGGCAGGGTGGCGCGGGGAATGTTGACCAGGATGTCGATGCGGTCGAAGGCGTCGATGGTGGCGGCCAGCAGGTTCGCCGCGCCAAGCTTGTCATGCGCGCGGATGTGGAACTTGGCGCTGTGCCCGTCCTCGGCCTTCAGGGCCTGCAGGCCCGCGGCCAGCGCCTTCTCGTTCTCGTCGGCCATCATCACATGCGCGCCCGAGGCGGCGAGGCGGCGCGCGATGGCGCCGCCGATCGCGCCGCCCGCCCCGGTGACGATGGCGACCCTGCCGCCGAGTTCGCCCATGATCACTCCCCCGGAGCCCGTCGCGCGGGCAGGCTGCCCGGCGGGGGTGACACTGGTATGCCGGATGGGCGGCTGTCGACGGGCGATGGCGCCGGGGGCCGGGTTTTCCCGCATTCCGGATGCGCGCCATGGTGCGGCTGTGGCCGCTCAGCGGCAGGCGGCGTCTGCGGTAAGGCCGGGCCGGCCCGCCCGTGGCCGCGGCGCCGTGGCGGTCGCCTCCGCCTCCGGGGCCACGGCGTCGGCCGGCGGCGTGTCGAGGGTGCCGACACCGGTCACGGTGTCCTCGGGCAGCGCAGCCAGGACGCCGAGCAGCACGTCGGCATCGGCGACACGCAGCGTCAGGCGTCGCTCGCCGGCATAGCGGCGGTCGCTGGCGCGGGGTTCGTCCGGGTCGCGGGCGATCCGGAAGGCATCGGGCGCGTCGAGGCAGAAGCCGAGGCCGGCGACCTCGAGCGCGCGGATGACGGCGCGGCGCTTCTCGTCCAGCGCCGCGGCGACCAGCGCGACGCTGTCGCCCGCCGCGCCCAGCGTGAGCGCCACGGCCGGGCCGTCCGCCACGCCGTCGCCCGGCCGGCCGTCGGCGCGGAGCCGCACGGGGCGGCTGGGGGTGCGGGGCGCGGCCTCATCGACCGCGGGCTCGGGCTCGGCCGGCGGTTCGGCCGGGGGCAGGACGATGACGGTCACGTCGTCGTCGCGGTTGTCGAAGGCGAAGGGCGCGAGGACCACCTTGCCGCCGAGCGCGGGGCGGTGGTCGTGCAGCCGCTTGCGGTGGTGCTGGATGCTCAGCTTGGGGCGGCGCCCCGGCGTCGCGGCGGGACCGGCCTTGCCAAGACGGGGCGCGCCGTGCGCCTTGGCGCCCGCATGCCCGCCCGGGCCGGCAGCCGAGGCGGTCGCCCGCTGTGGCCCGGCCTCGGCCGTGGTGGCGAGGGCCGGGGCCAGTGCGACGGCGAGCACGAGGGCGATGGCGCCGCGAGGCAGCGGGCCCCTTTGCCGGGACGGGCTCCTGCGCCGGGACGGGCTTCTGTGCCGGGACGGGGCGCCGGCGCTGCAGCGGCGTGCGGGGCAGTCGCGATGGCGCGTCATAGCAGTTCCCTCCACGGGCGGGGCGCCGGGTTCGCGACGCTCTGCCCTGATGCCAGGTCTATCGGGGCGCGGATCTAGGCCGCGCGGGTCGTCACTCCGGCGCGATCAGCCAGCGCCCGTCCTCGCCCTTGCAGCGGCGCGCATCGTGGCTCTGGCTCTGCTTGGTGCCCTTGGCACGGAACAGGTGGCGCAGCTCGATGCAGTCCTCGGACATCGCGACGATCTCGACAGTGCCGTGGGCGCCGGTCTCGGTGTTCTGCCAGATCGTCTCGTCGCCGAGCGCGGGCGCCTCGCTGCCGTAGAGCTCGGCCGAGGCGGCGTGCAACGCCGCGAAGTCGCTCTTCACGAGGCCGGTGTTCACGAGCAGGCGGCCTAGGCTCTGCTGCGACAGGGCGGTCGCGGGCACCAGCGTGGCGAGGGCGAGGGCGGCCGGCAGGATGGACAGGCGCATGGGTCTTTCTCCGTGGGTCTGTCCCGGGGCATGGCTCGTGGGCCTGTCCGGGGGACGGTACTGAAAGGATAGGTTACCGGAAGGGCGGTTTCGGTTCATCCATGGCGCTGCGTCAGACCTCGAGGACGAT
>JBCBPG010000343.1:0-5382 GCA_039820865.1 Pseudomonadota bacterium | reverse complement strand
GCCATGGTCGAACATCGAGACGTAGAGGTCGTCCTCGTCGTCCTGGTCGATCACGCGGGCGGTCACGCGGGCCACGAGATCGAGCGCGTCCTCCCAGGAGGTCGGCTGCCAGGTGCCATAGCGCCAGACCATCGGCTCGGTCAGGCGCTGCTGCTGGGTGCCGAGGACGTCGGAGCGCCGGTTCTCGGCCATCCGCGCGCCGCGGATCGAGCCGAGGCCCGAATTCACCGAGCAGTCCTTGTCCGGCTTGATGACGAGATGGACGTCCCTGCCGTCCTGCTTGACCACCGTGTACATCGACGGCGCGTACCAGGCATCGGTGTCGGCGCCCTGCTGTTCGGTCAGATCCACGCCGAAGGCGTTCTCGTCCGGTGCCGTGCCGCCCTGCTTGTTGATCGGCCAGCTATAGGCATGGTAGCCGCAGCCCACGATGCAGTAATGGCACGTCACATTGTGCTTCTTCGCATCGGCTGGAATGATCGGCAGGCGATCTATCTGGCGTTTATAGGCCATCTGTTGTTCCTCCCTATCAGAGCACGTTGCTGAGGCGACCGTAGAGCAGCTCGTCCACGCCCTCGGCGTAGATGTCGCCGGCATCGTCGACGCGCAGCACGTATTGCGGGAGGTTCTGGGTCGCCTGGCCCCAGACCTGCTGGCCGCCGGCCTCGGGGTCGAAGACCGAGTAGTGGCCGGGGCAGTTGAAGGTCCGGTTCTCGGCCACGTAGCTCAGCGGGTAGCCCTTGTGCGGGCAGATGGTCGAGAAGCCGACAATGTCGCCGTCGGGCCCCACGCCGCCCTCGACAGCCTTGCCGAGCTTGAGCAGCACGCCCGGCGCGTCCGCGTCGGGATAGCTCACCTCGAGCGGTGTGTTCTCGGCGAGGTCGCTGACGTTGCCGAGGCGGTTGGCCGGATAGGCCACCCTCGCCTGCGCAACGGCCCTCGGCGCGTTGCCGGTGGCCACCGCGGCCGCCGCACCGACGGCCCCGCCTCTCAGAAACTGTCGCCGGCCAATGTCGCTAAGCTTTCGACACCTCATCGTCTTCCTCCCGTAGCGAAATCTTGTTTTTGTCTGAACAGAGTGCCTGATTCCCGGGCCGCTGCGGACTATTTTTTGAACAGGCGATACGACAGGCCCTGCGCACCCGTCTTGATCCGGAAGTCGGGCCGTCGAGGTGGATCGGGGCCGCGAGATGGGGTGCCCCCTGCACCGGGCGATGCGTGGATGGGCGGCGATGCCGGCCGGATCGCCGCTGACGGCCCGGCCGGCCGGGGTCAGTCGACGATGTCCTGGACCTTCATGACCAGCGCGTCCCAGTTGCGCTGGTTCTCGATGTCGTGCTCCAGGCCCTGCTCGTCAGCGAGGGTGAAGCGCCTGATCGCGGGCGTCCTGCTCGTCGCCTGGTAGAGCCAGTAGGCCTCCGCCCTGAGGGCTTCGGCAATGGGCCGGTCGATCGACTCGTAGACCATCTGCTTGCAGGCATTGATCGAGGCGGCGGGGAACTTCGCGATCCGCCGGGCGAGGGCGTCGACATAGGGGCCGATCTCGTCCGGCTCGAGCGCCTTGTTGATGGTGCCCATGGCCTCGGCCTCGTCGGCGGTGAAGTCGCGGGCGCTGAGGATGATCTCCAGCGCGCGGCCGAGGCCGGTCTGGCGTGCCATGCGCGAGGCACCGCCACCGCAGGGCAGGATGCCCATGGCGACCTCCATCTGCATGAACCTGAACTTGCCGCGCGCCGCGAAGCGCATGTCGAGCGCCAGCGCCAGTTCGTGCCCGCCGCCCCGCGCGAAGCCCTCGAGCTTGGCGATCGTCGCCTGGGGCACCTTGCTGAGACGCTCGCACACGGCCTGCAGGTCGAGGAGCTGCGCCTCCTCGCGCGGGACCGCCTCGGTCGACATGTCCTTGAGAAGCTCGGTGTCGTAGTGGCAGACCCAGATCTCCGGGTTCGCCGACTGGAAGACGACCACCTTGACGCTGCGGTCCCGCTCCAGCCGCATGGCGAGGCTGTTCAGGTCCGCGAGCATCTCCTGGCCCTGCACGTTCACGGTGCCGAAGCTGAAGGTGACCGTGGCGATGGCGTCTTCGACCTGGACGTCGAATGTCTGGAAGTTCTCGTATTTCACGGGTCGATCCTGTTCCGGGCCCCGGCCTGGACGGGACGGGGCGGTTGGCGAAGAAGGTTCTTCGTGCCCGGATGGCGGGAGGCGCCCCGATCACCCGGTGACCCGGAGATACTCTATCGCATTTCAGGATTAATACCGATCATTCCGTGCCTGAATTCGGCTTTTCCGTATAATATGGCTATGCCGCGCTGTCCTCGGGCGCGTGGCTGGCGACGATCCGCATGACATCGGCCGCGTGGCCGGCATCCAGCGCCGCGGCATGGGGGTCGGCAAAGCGGCCGGCATCGTTGTCGAAATACGCGCCGGCGGCGGTCGCGAACCGCGCGCCCAGCGCCGCGTCGCACAGGATGTCGGCCCCGATGTTGAGGTCGTTGCCGCCGATCCCGAAGCCCTGCTTCACCATCTTGGACGCCAGCAGCGATCCCGGGTTCACCGCGACCACGACGGGACCGTCCGGCAGCGTCTTGGCCAGCGCGCGCGTCCAGATCGTGATCGCCAGCTTGCTCTGCGCATAGGCGCTCATGTCGTCCAGCCGCCGGCGTCCCAGCATGGCGTCGAGGTCCACCGCCGCCTGCGCGGCCGAGGACAGGTTCACGATGCGCCCGTCCCGGGGGATGATCGGCAGCAGCCGCAGGGTCAGCAGGTAGGGCGCAAAGGTGTTCACCACGAAGCGGATGTCGAGGCCGCTCTCCAGCACGGTCTCCGGCGCCTTGAGCACGCCGGCATTGTTGATCAGCACGTCGAGGCGACCGTGGTCGGCGCGAACGGCCGCGGCGAGGCCCTCGACCGCCTCCATGTCGGAGAGATCGGCGGTGTAGCGCCTGGTTGTGCCGCCGACCTCGGCCGCCGCGGCCTCCAGTTTCGCCGCGCTCCGCCCGTGGAGGAGCACGGTATGGCCGTCGGCGGCCAGCTTGCTGGCGGTCAGCAGGCCGATCCCGTCGGTGGAGCCGGTTATGAGGATGGTCTTGGCCATGGCATGCGATCCTTGCGTCAGGGAAAGGTCGGCAGCAGCGCGTCGGCGAGCCGCCTCAGCGTGGTCTCGACGGGGGCGCGGTTGAAGCGCAGGTTGAGCGCCACGTGGTTGATCCCCAGCGCCCGGACCTCGCCCAGGTACTGGCGGAGAAAGCCCGTACCGGCGCGAAAGCCGAGATGGATGGGGCTTGGCCCCGCATCGTCCCCGTCGACGAGGTCGACATAGAGCGACTGCATGACCGGCTTGTCCGGCCCGCCCGCGGCCGCGACCCGGCGGCGGTAGTCGGCCACGACCTGGCCCTGGGCGGCGGCGGCGCGGGGATAGGTGATCCAGCCGTCGCCGTTGGCGGCCACCCAGTCCGGTGGCTGCCGGCTGCCCCCCGTCACCAGCATCGGCAGGCGGCCGCCCGTGGGCTTGGGCAGCATGTCGATGGCGCCGGTCAGGGTGCCATGGCTGCCCTGGTGGCACGGATGGTCGGCCGCCATGGCACGGATGTAGGCCACGCTCTCGCGGAACCGCGCGCCGCGGCCCTCATACCCCATGTTCATCGCGGGATACTCGTCCGGGCGATCGCCGGACGCGATGCCGAGCAGCAGGCGACCCTCAGACAGCACATCCGCCGTCGCGGCCGCCTTGGCGACATGCGCGGGGTGGCGGAGGGGCAGGATGATGCTCGCCGTGCCCAGCGCGATGCTGCGCGTCACCGCGGACAGGGTGCCGAGATAGACGAAGGGGTCGAACATCTGCCCCGGATCGCCGAAGGAGGGCACGTCGAACGGCACGTCCCGCAGCCAGAGCGCCGCGAAGCCCAGCTCGTCGGCAAGCTGGGCCATCTCGACATGCCGCGCCATGCCGGGCGTGGCGCCCACGGCGTAGGCCTCCAGCGGCACGACCAGCCCGATGCTGAGACAGCCGGGGCGGAAGACCGCGTTGTAGGCGCGGTTGATCCGCGGGAACGCCTCGGCCGGTCGCTCCAGCATGCCGTCGCCTCCTGTCGGGGTTGGCCGGGCCGCGAGGGGCCCGGCGCTTCGCTCAGATGTCGATGACGATCTTGCCGATCGCCTTGCCGCTGGTCAGGCGGTCATAGGCGGCGCCGACGTCGTCCAGGCCGAAGCGCGGCGCATCCAGCACCGGGCTGAGCCCGCCGGCATCGGCGATCGCCGCCAGTTCGCGCAGGATGACGCCATGCCTCTCCCGGCGGACATCGTGCAGCATCGGGATCAGCATGAAGACCACATGCAGCGAGAGGCCCTTGAAATGCGCCAGCGTGAGATCGAGCTCCAGCAGCGAGACGGTGCTGGCGATCTGGCCGTTCAGGGCCGCGGCCTCGAAGGAGTTCAGCATGTTGGCCCCGCCGACGCTGTCGAAGACCAGGTCGAAGCCCGCGCCGCCGGTGTGGGCGGCGACATAGTCGGCCACCGTCCGGGTGCGGTAGTCGATCGGTGTCGCGCCGAGCCTCTCGATCACGGCGAGCTTTTCCGCCCCGCTGCCGGTGGCAAAGACCCTGGCCCCGGCATGGCGGGCCAGCTGCAGGGCGACGTGGCCGACACCCCCGGCGCCGCCATGGACCAGCACCGTCTGGCCTGCGCCGAGACCGGCACGCTGCAGCCCCTCATGGGCCGTGATGCCGACCAGTGGCAGTGCCGCGGCCTCGCGCATGCTGAGCGAGCGCGGCTTGGGCGCCAGCAGGCGGGCATCGGCCAGCATGTACTCGGCGAGCGCCCCGGGCAGGTCGGCGAGGCCGCCGGCACAGCCATAGACCTCGTCGCCGGGCGCGATGCCGCTCACGCCCTCGCCCACCGCCTCGACCACGCCGGCGACATCCATGCCGAGACGCGCCGGCAGGTCGGGCGACAGCGGCAGGTCCTTGCCCATCGTCCGGATCATCGTGTCGACCGTGTTCACGCTGGTCGCGGCCACGCGGACCAGCGCCTGGCCCGGCCCGGGCGCCGGCGTCGGTGCCTCGAGCGCCACGAAGGCGGCATCGGGGCCATAGGTGTCGAGGACCATCGTCTTCATGGGGGCGTTTCCTGCGCTGGGTCTGTCGACGCGACAGCTATCACCTGTCCCCCGCCGTGAAATCAGGCCCCATATGATTTCAGTATTCGGTTTTTGCCGACAATCGGCCACGCCAGAGCGTTTTCCGACCGGACGGAGACGCGCGTTCCCGCGCCCTCCCGCGTTATCGTTGCCACGATCCCGTTACCATTCAGCGAACGCTGCTGGACGCGCGGACGCAACGGGATGTTCATGCGCGTGGGCCTACCCTGACGCGGGTGGGCAGGGCG